>CAJMRA010000001.1 GCA_905215675.1 uncultured bacterium
GTTTCCTTCCCCCCAGAAGAACAATTTTGTTAGACCCTGCGGCGGAACATGGCGACGGCCACGAGGATGCAGACCAGCGCGATGAGGGCGATCTTGCCCAGACTGAAGAAGGCCGCCGCCGGAGAGATATCCTTGAGAAACACGCCTTGCGCCAGCGTGGTGAAGTGGCGGACGGGATTCAGTTCGCTGGCATACTGGAGGAAGGGCGGCATGTTGATGACGGGCGTCACGGCCCCGGAAACGAGAATGCAGGGCACGCCGACGGTAAAGGCCCCCAGAAAGGCCTGCTGCTGGGTGGCGGCGAGGGACGAGACCATGAGACCCACGCCGCCGGAGGCCAGCGCGAAGATGAAGACGGCGGCATAGAGCAGGAGAACGGAGCCGGTGAAGGGGACGCCGAAGGCAAAGACGGTGATCAGCAGAAAGATGGTGCCGTGAATCAGTCCGACGATGCAGCCGGGCAGGAGTTTGGCGAGGGCGATTTCCGTCGGGGTTGCCGGGGAGACGAGCAGCTGATCGAAGGTGCCGACTTCTCGTTCCCGCGCGACGGAAAGTCCGGTGACGACCAGCCCGAGCATGAAACTCAGCATGCCGATAAGGTTGGGAAGAAAGAACCACTGGAATTCCAGATTGGGATTGAACCAGCAGCGGATATGCAGCGTCACGTCGGGAACGCCGGTGTGCCGTTGCGCCGCCATGCGCGTGCGCGGCAGGGTGGCGGCCACGTCCGCAAGCATGGTTTGCAGGTAGTAGGCCGCAATCTGGGAGGCATTGGCGCGGCGACCGTCCAGAATGACCTGTACCGCGGCTTCCGTTCCGGCGGCGGCCCTGCGGGACAGGTCGTGCGGCAGCACAAGCGCGAAGAGCGCGCGTTCCTCGTCGATGGCGGGCGCAATATCCGCTTCGGACGACAGGAAAAATACATGGCGGAACGTGGGGGAACCGTGCAGGCGATGCACGATTTCCGCGGCAAGGGAGCCGCCGTCATGGTTCAGGACGGCCACGTCCACGTTGCGGACTTCCAGCGTTGCGGCCCAGCCGAAAAGCACGATCTGCATCAGGGGCGGCACGATCAGCATGATACGGGAGACGCGATTGCTGCAAAGGACCAGCAGTTCCTTGCGGACGATGGTCAGCAGACGCCGCCGGTTGGGGAAGGGGATCATCGGTCCAGCCTCTTTTGCAGATTGTGATAGGTCAGGCCGAGGAAGACGGCCGCCAGCAGGGCCATGAAGCCGAGGGCATGCAGGAAGACCGGCCAGACATCCCCGGCCAGAAAGATGGTACGCATGCAGGTATTGAAGTAGCTTGCCGGGATGAGGCGCGTCACGGCCTGCAAGAGCGGCGGCATGCTGTTGATGTCGAAGACGAAGCCGGAGAGCAGCAGGGCGGGCAGAAAGCCGGAGAAAAGACCGGCTTCCGCCGCGACGAGCTGCGTTCGGAAGGTCGTGGAGATCAGCAGGCCCTGTCCCAGCGCGCAGCACATGAAGACGGACGACAGCAGCAGGAGAGCGGCGACGGAACCGCGAAAGGGCACGTCGAAGAGCAGCACCGCCGTCACGCTGCACAGGCCCATGCTGAAAATGCCCATGCAGAAATAGGGAATGAGCTTGCCCAGCAGGAGCTGGCAGCGGCTGACGGGCGTGGCGAACATGGCTTCCATGGTGCCGCGCTCCCATTCCCGGGCAAAGACCAGCGAGGTGAGCAGCGTGCCGATCAGGGTCATGATGACGGTGACGGCTCCCGGCACCAGAAAATGGACGCTGCGGGCGGTGGGATTGTACCAGATGCGCGGCTCCAGACGCAGCGCGGCCTCGGCCGGGCGTCCTCCGGGGAGAAAGGTTTCCTGCCAGCGCAGGACAACGCCCTGTCCGTAGCTCTGGATAAAGGTGGCGACATTGGGTTCCGTGCCGTCCACCACAAGAAGCGCTTCCGCCGCGTTGCCGCGTTGCAGCGCGGCGTCCATGTCCTGCCGCAGGACAAGAACGCCCTGAACGACGGAGTCGCGCATCAGGCGTTCGGCTTCGTCCATATCCCGCACGGGATGGGTCTGGAACCAGGGAGAATTGGCAAAGGCGGCCTCAAGGCTGCGGGACTGCATGCCGCCGCTCTGATTGAGCACCGCCAGTTGCAGGATACCGGGATCAAGGCTGATGCCGAAACCGAAAATGAACAGGAAGAGCAGCGGCAGGACGCCGGCCACGAGATAGGAGGAGGGATCGCGGACGATCTGGCGAAATTCCTTGAGAATGAGCGCGCCGAGCCGACGCATCCACAGACCGCTGTTCATGCCGGTTCTCCTGTTGCCCGCTGTTCCTCGATGCAGGCGATGAAGGCTTCTTCCAGCGTGGGATCGGCGCGGCCGGTCGTGCGGGCGCATTCTTCCTTGAGGGCGTCCGGGGTTCCCATGCGGATGACCGCGCCGTTGTTGATCAGGGCGAGGCGATCGCAGTATTCCGCTTCCTCCATGAAATGGGTCGTGACGAGGACCGCGGTTCCGGCGGCCGTCAGGGCCAGAATATGCTTCCAGAAATCGCGCCGGGTACGGGCGTCCACGCCGGAGGTCGGTTCGTCGAGAAAAAGGACCGGCGGTTCGTGCAGCGTGGCGCACAGCAGCGCCAGCCGCTGCTTCTGTCCGAGCGGCAGTTCCTCCGTCCTCTGGCGCAGGGCGTCCTGAAGGCCCAGCGCGGCGCACAGCTCGGGAATACGTTCGTCCTGCCGTTGCCGGGGCACGCCGTAGAGATCGGCGACGACGCGGATATTCTGCCGGACCGTCAGTTCGGGATACAGCGAAAACTTTTGCGCCATGTAGCCCAGGCGGGCGCGGGCGGCGCTGCCGGCCCGCAGCAGGTCCACGCCGTCCACGGCGCACCGGCCTGCGGTAGGCCGGGACAGTCCGCACAGCATGCGGAAGGTGGTGGACTTGCCCGCCCCGTTGGGGCCCAGAAGACCGAAAATTTCGCCCGCATGGACGTTGAAGCTGATGTCGTCGGCGGCCGTGAAGGACCCGAAGCGTTTTGTCAGGCCGCGCGCGACAATGCGTTCCGTCTGTTCGGTCCGCGAGGTCCCGGCGTCAAGGCGGCCGAAGGGGGAAGGCGCGCGCAGCATGCCGCCCAGCGCGCTCATATAGGCGTCCTCAAGCCGGGGAGAGGCAGGCATGCCGTTGTCCAGAAGACGGGCGCGGGTCGTTTCCGGCGCGTTTTCGCTCAGGACAACCCGCAGCGAACCGCCCTGCACGACCACGTCGTCCACGCCGTCGCGCTGCATCCATTCCTGAAGGACGCGGCGGCGCTCGTTCCGGGCGGGCGAGAGAAGAAAGACCCTTCCCCGCGCCCGATCGGCCATGGCCTGCGGCGGACCGGCGTAAAGCAGGCGGCCTTCGTCCAGCATGAGGATTTCCGGGCAGCGGGCGGCTTCGTCAAGATAGGCCGTGGACCAGATGATGGTCATGCCGTTGCGGCTCAGTTCGCCGACCATTTCCCAGAGTTCGCGGCGCGAGAGCGGATCGACGCCCACGCCGGGTTCGTCGAGAAGCAGCAGACGGGGCGCGCCCAGCAGGGCGCAGGCAATGCCCAGTTTCTGCTTCATGCCGCCGGAAAGACGGCCCGCAAGCCGTTCGGTAAAGGGAGCCAGCGAGGTAAAGGACAGCAGACGGGCGAAGACGGCGGCGCGTTCCTCGCCTTCCACGCCGCGCAGGCGGGCATGGAGTTCCAGATTGGCCCGGACGGTCAGGTCCTCGTACAGACCGAAGCGCTGGGGCATGTAGCCGATGCTGTTGGGAGAGGCGGCGAGCAGGGCCGACGCCTCCATGCCGAAAATGCGGACGTCGCCGCCGGAAGGGCGCATGAGGCCCGCCACAAGGCGGAGCAGCGTCGTCTTGCCCGCGGCGTCGGGACCCACAAGGCCGGTAATGCGTCCCGGAGTTATGCGGGCGTCAATGCCGCGCAGGGCCTCCCGCGCGCCGAAGCGCATGCGCAGGCCGCGCAGGACGACGGCGGCGTCGGCCTCGCCGCGCGCATCCGGGGCGGGGCGCGTCGTCATGAGGGGGTGCCCTCCGCCTCCGGCAGAAAGACGCGCACGGGCATGCCCTGCCGCATGATGTTGTCGGGGTCCTCCACCTGAACCCGGATGCGGTATACCAGCGAGGTGCGCACCTCGTACGTTTCCACATTCTTGGGCGTGAATTCCGCGGCGGGCGCCACGTAGCCCACATGCCCGGCAAAGCGGCGTCCGGGGGCGGCGTCCGTTTCGGCTTCCACGCGCATGCCGGGGCGGATGCGTCCCAGACGGGGTTCGTCCACATAGACGCGCAGCCACACGGGATTGACGAGACTCAGCGTATAGACCGTCTGTCCCGCGTCCACGATGGCCCCCGCCTCGCGCGCCCGCGTCAGCACGACGCCGTCCTGCGGAGCCTTCAGTTCGGCGTCCTGCACATGGATGACCGCCTGTTGCAGGCTTGCCCGCGTCGCGGCCACGACGGCGCGCTGCGCCAGTATTTCCTCCTCGCGGTAACCGGCGCTGACCAGCGCGAGCTGTTCCCGGGCGGCTTTCTGCTTGGCGGCCGCGTTGCGGTAGGTACCGCGGGCGTTGTCCAGCTCCTTCTGGGAAACGGCATTGCCCGAGCGCATGGCTTCCACGCGGTGCAGATTGATGCGGGCGTTTTCGGCAAGGGCCGCGGCGGCGGCCTCATCGGCCCGGGCACCGGCTATTTCCTCGCTGCGGTAGCCGCTTTCCAGCCGTTGCAGGGTCGCTTCCTGCTGCGCCAGCTGGGCGCGGGTACGGGCCTCCTCGGCTTCCAGAAGATCCGTCTCCAGACGCGCCAGCGTCTGGCCCTTGCGCACGCTTTCCCCCTCTTCGACCAGAACGGCGGCAATACGGCCGCCGACACGGAAGCCCACGTCCACCTGACGTATTTCCACATTGCCGTGGAGGACGTTTTCTCCGGCGTCATCGGCGCGGCGCGTCCAGAAAAAGACCGCAAGAAGAATGATGGCGATGACGGCGCCCAGGGCCGCCGTGGAAGGGTGCAGGGCATGGGGCATGGCGTCCTCCGGGAAAAGGTCCGGGCTGTCGGGGAAATTGCGCCGCCTGACGGTCGGCTGTCTCCATGATAGACCGGAGCGCGCGGGGAGGCAATGGGCTGTTTTTGAAAGGGAAGCCCGCAAGCGCCGCTATTTATTTTGAAAAGTGATGCGCGTAGCATACCCGGCAAGGAGGATGGTCCCATGTGGAAATGGTATGCGTTGCTGTCGGCGATTTTTGCCGCCCTGACGGCGATTTTTTCCAAGCTGGGTGTGCGGAATGTGAATCCTGATCTTGCGACGGCCCTGCGGGTCAGCGTGATTCTTGTCATGACGTGGGGCATTGCCCTGTGCGGCGGCGGGCTGCGCCATCTCAAGGAGGTTGACGGCCGTTCCCTGCTGTTCCTGATTCTGTCGGCGCTGGCCACGGGCGCGTCGTGGCTGTTCTATTTCCGGGCCCTGCAATGCGGCGACGCCTCCAAGGTCGCGCCCATAGACAAGCTCAGCGTCGCCATCACCATCTTTCTTTCCATTGTGCTGCTGGGCGAACCGGCGGAACTCAAGACCATTCTGGGCGGTCTGCTGATTACCTGTGGATCGCTGGTGCTGCTCTTGTAGGGGAGAAAGCCCGTCCATATCTTCCACATGCAGGTTGACGCCCGCGCCTTCCTTTGCCAGTCTGGAAGACACGGGAGAGGCTGCGGCCTCTGCCTGCATGGGCGGCTCCGAAACCCCAGCATTTGAGTCTGCTGGTAACGATGACGAGCCGCCCTTTTTTGTTCTCCAGCCCTCGACAGCGGTTTTTCCGCTCACTTTGGGCCGGGCGGCGCTGTGCCGCCGCTTCGCGTTTTACCTTTTTCAAAGCTAAAACGCTCCAGGGGGAAAGCCCGCGCACGGGGCGCACGACGCGGTTTTTCGCTGGAGCGGAACCGTGAAAAGGCGTAGGATATTTTTGCAGGGATGAACGGACGGAGCCAGCCGCGAACACTGAACGTAAAAATCACAAGGATGTCCCATGCAGGAAGAACTGCGCTGTTTCAAGGCCTATGATATCCGGGGGCGGTTTCCCTACCCCCTGTCCCGCGAACTGGCGTTTGCGCTGGGCAGGGCCGTTGCGAGTGAATTGCAGGCGCGTCGCGTGGTTGTGGGACATGACGTGCGCCTGTCCGGTCCCGAGCTGGCGGCCGCGCTGTATGCCGGTCTTGCGGAAGAGGGCGTTTCCGTCGCGTCCATCGGTCTCTGCGGCACCGAGGAAATCTATTATGCCGCCGCTCACGGCAATTTTGATGTCGGCATCATGATTACCGGCAGTCACAATCCGGCGGATGAAAACGGTTTCAAGCTGGTGCGCCGCGGCGCCGTTCCCGTCAGCGGTGATTCCGGCCTGAACGCGCTGCGGGATCGCGCGGCCATGTGGGCGGGCATGTCGGCGCTGCCGGAACCGGAACGCGTTCCCGAGCCGGAGCGGGTCTCCTTTCGCGAGGAGTATATCCGTCGGCTGCTGGCATATGCTGCGCCGGAAGCGCGCCGCGCCTCCGGCAGAAAGTCCCTGCGCATTGTTGCGGACGCTGGCAACGGTTGTGCCGGACCGGTGGCGCGTGCGCTGGCCGCGTCCCTGCCGTTCGACATGATATTCCTGCATGAGGAACCGGACGGCGCTTTCCCCAACGGCGTCCCGAATCCCCTGCTGCCGGAACGGCGCAGCGCGACGGCGGAAGCCGTCCGCCGTGCCGACGCCGATCTGGGCGTCGCGTGGGACGGCGATTTCGATCGCTGCTTTTTCTATGACGGCGAGGGGAATTTCATCGAAGGCTATTACTGCGTGGGGCTGCTGGCCGGGGAAATCCTGCGCCATGCCCCCGGCGGCAACATCGTGCATGACACGCGCGTTTACTGGAATACGCGCGAGATTGTACGGGCGGCGGGCGGCGTGCCGATCATGGGCAAGACCGGCCATGCCTTCATGAAGGAACGCATGCGGGCGGAAGACGCGGTCTATGGCGGAGAAATGAGCGCCCACCATTATTTCCGCGAGTTCGCCTATTGCGATTCCGGCATGCTGCCGTGGCTGCTTGTGGCGAACATCCTGCTTCGTACCGGAAGACCCCTGAGCGATCTGGTGCGCGAGCGCATGGCGGCCTATCCCTGCAGCGGAGAGATCAACCGGCGTGTGGAGAACGCTCCGGAGCTTATGGAGCTTGTACGGCGGCGGTATGCCGGATCGGCGACGTACGAGGACGCGCTGGACGGCGTCAATCTCGAATTTCCCGAATGGCGCTTCAATCTGCGCATGTCCAATACGGAACCGCTGCTGCGGCTCAATGTCGAAACGCGGGGCGACAGGGCCCTGCTTGAGGACAGGACGGGAGAACTCCTGCGCTTTCTTGAGGAGCGGGGCGGGGCCGTGCCCGCTTAGAGCAATTTTAGAGCGTTTCACCTTTTTCAAAGGTGAAACGCTCTCGAGAAAGAGCTGTAAAGTTTGTGTCGCATACGCCCCGGCGGGCATGCGGTGCTGACGGCCGTTCCGGGAACGGCGCGCGTTACCGGGGGGCCGTCAGTCCGTCCGGGGAGGCGCGACGCCATCCAGCGTCTCCAGAATGACGTCGAGCATGGCCCGGCGGAACGCCCGGTGCGAAAAGGTCGCCGCATGCGCGCGCAGCGTTTCCGCCGACCAGTGATCGCCTTCGCTCTCAAAGGCTTTGAGGGCGTCGAGCAGGGCGCGCGGGCTTTGCCCGGTAAAGAAGCGCCCTGTTTTCCCGTCAATGACGGTATCGAGAGCGCCGCCCGCCCGGAAGGCGACGACGGGCCGTCCCGCGGCCATGGCTTCGACGGGCGTAATGCCGAAGTCCTCCTGTCCGGGGAGCAGAAATGCCTTGCAGCCGGCGAGCAGGGGCGGCACAAGCGCGTCGTCCACCCGGCCCAGAAAACGGATCGTCGGTCCGGCAAGCCGTTGCAGGCGCGCCTTTTCCGGGCCGTCTCCCGCTATGACGAGAGGGAGCCCCCCGGCGTTGCAGGCTTCCACGGCCAGATCGATTCTTTTGTAACAGACCAGTTCCCCCAGACAGAGATAATAGGACCGCGCCGTCATGCCGTGAGGCAGCAGCGTCATGTCCGGACGGGCGAAGCGTTCCACATCGACGGGCGGGTGGATCACGACGGAGTCCCGCCCCCACCAGCGCCGGATTCTCCGTTGTACGGCGCTGGAATTGGCAACAATGGCGTCGACGCGCTGGGCCGAAATGTAATCCCATTGACGCAGACGGGGAAAAAGCAGGCGCATGCCCAGGCGGGTGACGATATCCGCCGAGGCGAGATAATCGGGATAGGCGTCCCAGAGGTAGCGCATGGGGGAATGGCAATAGCAGATGTGCGGCGTTTCCGCCCGGGTGACGACGCCCTTTGCCGGGCCGGATTCGCTGGACAGCACGAGATCGTAGGCGCGCAGATCCAGTTGTTCGAGCGCCAGCGGCATCAGCGGCAGATAGCGCTGGTAATGCCGCACGCTGCCGGGGAGCTTCTGGATGAACGTCGTATGGATGGCGTGGGAGCGCAGGGCGGGCGAGAGTTCCCCGGGGGAAACCACGTGCGTGAAGATGTCGGCCTGCGGAAAGATGTCGCACAGGGCTTCCAGAACTTTTTCGCCGCCGCGCATGGTCGTCAGCCAGTAATGGACGATGGCGACGCGAAGATCGGACAGGGTGGAATGCATGGATGTCTGGGGGCTGGATGGTGAGCGCCGCGTCCGGTACGCCGCCGGGCGAACGCGGCGCGGGAAAAACGTCTCTTCCGGCGCTTCTCCGGCGTTTTCGGCCGGGGGGAAGGAAACCTGTCGCGACGTTCCCGGAGCATGGAGAGCGCCGTTGACAACAGGGATCGGCCTTTGCGTCACTGTCGTGCGTCGCGGCTCCGGCGAGCTCGTCGCTCACGGAGTCCGGTCAGAAAGCGCTGGAGAGGAAGCGGCGCATTCAGGCGTTCCGGACTGAGCAGAAGAGACAGCAGAACGCGCAGCCGTCCGGGAAGACTGGCGGCGCGGGCCTCATAGGCGCGCAGACCGGCCGGGTCCGCCTCACGGCCGAGCAGGGTCCGATAGGCAGCCAGAAGAAAGTCGATACCGTCAAGGCGCAGCAGTTCCAGCAGCGCGCGCGGGCTTGCGGGCGCGACGCGTTCCCCGGCTTCGCGCCGCACGCTTGCCATGAAGGCGCGGCAGTCAAATTTTTCCATGTTCCGCTCCGTAGAGGTCCAGACTTGCCGTCAGGCGTGTATGACCGCTGAAGAAATAGTCCTTGTCCTGCACGATTTCAAAGGTCGCCGCATTATCCCACCAGTGAAAGCAGTTTTCCAGATGCGTCGTACCGGTATGCGCGGCAAGATTGACGCTGTAGACTCCCGGGCCGATGTTCATGGCCGGAAAGTGGAAACAGCCCCGCCCGTCGCGGCGGATATCGGCCGTCGTACGCAGCAGCGCGCCGTTTGTGCCGAAGACGTCCTGCCCGAAGCGGTCGCGCAGCATGACGCCGAATGTCACGTTGTCAACGGGCTCGCGGCAGGCGTAGGCGAAGTGAATATCCGCAGGGTCCCCGGACGTCAGCACGGAAAGCGGGGAGCCGTCCGGGGACCGGAGCTGTACGGAGGTAAAGCGCACGGCGGCGTTACCGTAGCCTGTGGGCGTCTCTTCGCCGCTGTTGCCGCGGGCGGCCATGACCTTGTTGTAACGATTGACGGCTTCATCGGGAGCGCCCAGATAATCGACGACGCCGTGATGCAACAGCATGGCCGTATCGCAGAGCAGCTTGACCGCATTCATGTCGTGCGACACAAAAAGGATGGCGCCGCCCTGCGCGCGGAAGTCCCGCAGGCGGGCAAAGCATTTTTGCTGGAAGCGCACGTCGCCCACGGACAGCGCCTCGTCGATGATGAAGCAGTCCGGATCGGCATGAAAAGCGATGGCGAAGGCCAGCCGCATGGTCATGCCCGACGAATAGCTTTTCAACGGCGCGTCGATGAAATCGTTCAGTTCGGAAAAGTCGATGATGGCCTGTTCGCGTTCGGCAAGCTGACGCCGCGTCATGTGCAGATACGCGCCGTTGAGATAGATGTTGCGCCGTCCCGACAGCTCGCCGTTGAATCCCGTGCCCAGCTCCAGCAGACCGGTAATTTTCCCGCGGCGTTCGATGCGGCCTTCGTCGGGCAGCAGCAGCCCGGCCACGAGCTTGAGGAGCGTGGACTTGCCGGAACCGTTTTCGCCCACGATGCCCATGGTTGTTCCCGGCTCCAGCGTGAAGGAAATACCGTCCAGCGCGGTAAAGTCCCTGTGCAGACAGCGGCGGGAAACGAGTTCGACGATGCGATCGCGCGGACGTTGAAAGAGTTTGAAGGTCTTGCGGAGGCCTTCGACGCTGATGACGGGCCTAGAGGACATCGCGGATATCCTTGTGCAGACGGTGAAGGGTGTACAGTCCCAGGGCAACGGCGGCATGGGCGCTCAGCAGCATATAGGCAACGGACGCCGGGGAGACGCCCTGTCCGAAAACAAAGCATTGTTGAAAAATGCCGACCACATGCGTCATGGGGTTGATGACCAGCGCCCGGGCGGCCCAGTCCGGCAGAATGGACGGCAGGTAGACGATGGGCGTAAACCAGAAAGCCATTTGCAGGGCGATGGCCACGGCTTCCGTGGTGTCGCGGACGAAGACGGCACAGCAGGCCAGAAAAAGGCCGAAGCCCGCGGCCAGCGCCTGCTGGCAGTACAGGGCGAGAAGCGTCCATCCCAGAAGGGAAGGCGACGGCGACCAGCCGGAGGCCAGATCGGCCGCGAACAGCAGAAGCGCGCCGAGGGCGAAGGGAAGCAGCTCCGCCATGCAGACGGCCAGCGGAAAGACGCGCAGATCCACCATGACCTTGTTGATGATCTGGCGTTTATCCACAAAGGCGCGGGCCGTGCGTTGCAGGGTGTTGGCAAAGCAGCTCCAGGCAAGAAGCCCCGAGGCCACATAGATGCCGTAGGAGTAAATATGTCCGTCGCCGCCGAAGCGGCCTCCCATGAGCTTGCCGAAAATGACAAGATAGATGAACAGCTGTACCAGCGGCCAGATGAAAATCCAGAGGGAACCGAGCATGGCGCCCGCGAAGCGTTCCTGCAAATCCTGTTTGCAAAGGGTGGCGGCCAGCAGCCAGAAATCGATCAGCGCGCGCATAGCTTGACGAAAAGCTCCAGATGACGTTGTACGGATGTTTCCCAGCGGAAGCGGGCGGCCTGTTCCGGTCCGCGGCGGCGCAGATCGGAGTGCAGCGTTTCATTTTCCAGCAGCTCTTTCAGGCGGGCGCTCATGGCGTCCGTATCGCCGGGGGGCGCGCACAGGGCGGCGTCCCCGCAGACTTCCCGCAAGGCCGCGTCGGTGGAGATCAGCGTCGGACAGCCGCAGGCCAGCGCTTCCAGCGCGGGCAGGCCGAAGCCTTCATACCATGAAGGATAGGCCACTACGTCGGCGGCCCGGTACAGATCGGGCAGATCGGCGTCCGCCACGTAGCCCCGCAGCTGTACATATGCGGAGCGTTTTTCTATTTTTGCAAGAATGTCCGCATTGTTCCAGCCGGGCGCGCCCGCCAGCAGCAGGGGAAAACGCCGCTGCAACGCTTCGGGCAGCGCGGCGTGCGCGTCCAGCAGGCCGGACAAATTCTTGCGCGGCTCCAGCGTCCCCACATGCAGGATGAAATGTTCCGGCAGATTCAGACGACGACGCGCAGCCCGGCGGCTGTCTTCCGTCCCCGGATGGAAGCGGCGCAGATCGACGCCGTTGGGAATGGCATGGACGCGATCCGGCGCGAGGGAGAACAGCTCCAGCGCTTCCTTTCGGATGGCCTCGGACACGGTGATTACGGCGTCGGCCCGTTCCAGACCGGCGCGAAAGTGCTTTTCCATGAAGCACACACGTTCCGCCGGATGCCACTGCGGATAGAGAAAACAGGAAAAGTCGTGGGCCGTCAGCACGGCATGGCGGGCGCGAATGCCGGGCATCAGGACAAAATTGGGTTCAAAATAGCAGTCATGGCGGACGCCGCGCAGGGCATGCCACGCCGCGCCGGCAACGGCCAGACCCTTCCGGCAGACGCGTCGCGCCAGAGGCCGGCGGGCGATCAGCGATTTGATTCTGCCGATCAGGGACGCCGCGCTGCCGTTTTCATCGTCGCCGATGAGCTTCCGGCTGTAATAGCCGTAATAGTACGTCGTGGAAAACATGTCCGGGCGGGCGGCGAGTCCCTGCGCGATTTGCCGCGCATAATGACCGACGCCGGTCTGTCTGCCCAGCAGGGGGACGGCATTGAAAATAAGGTCCATGTGCGATCCTGACAAATACGATGGTGCGACGGGCAACGCCCGTGAGCGTTTCACCTTTGAAAAAGGTGAAACGCGAGGCGGCAGCACAGCGGGAAAAACCGCGTTTTTCCGCGAAACGACAGCCCGTATGGTTTGAAACGCCGTGCGTTTCAAACTGAAAATGCTCTATTCCAGTTCGGCGACGGCCTTTTCCAGAACCTGCATGACCGCGCGCCAGTCGTAACGGGCAGCGATGCGGCGCGCCGTGGCCTCCAGCTCCCGCGAATCCGACGGCTGCGTAAGAATGCGGCGGATCATGCGGGGAAATTCCTCCGGCGCGCAGGCATGGACGCAGGGTTCCAGCGGCTCGTCGATGCCGCGCATGCCGAAGGGCGTCGATACGGTTTCAAGTCCGGCCGCCGCGTATTCCACCAGTTTGAGGTTGGTGCCGGAGCCGGAAATCACGGGATTCAGCCCCACGTCGGCCGCATGCAGCAGGATTTTCTTGACGGCCTCGCTGACGATGCCCGTCAGATGGACATTGGCGGGACGGGGCGCGTCCCGGACTTCGGCCTGCGTGCCGACGCTGCCCACGACCAGAAACTGAACGTCGGGCAGTTCTCCGGCCATGTCGCGGATGAGGGACAGGGCCTCGATATTCGGCTTGTGCCCGCTGCCGACGAACAGGGCAAGCGGCACGTCCGGGTAGAGCAGGCGGCGGCGCAGGGCGCGCCGTTCCCGCGCGGAGGCAAAGCCCGTGTCCGCGCCGTCGCAGCCGTTGGGGAGAATGCGGCACTTTTCGGCGGGCAGATCGTAACACGTCGCGAAGCGTGCGGCATCTTCCCGCGAACAGGCAAGGACGATGCGCGCCGTCCGCACGCATTCGCGCTCCATGGCAAAGACTTCCCGCAACAGTTCCGGGCAACGGTCGCCGAGCACGGCGGTTTTCATGTCGCTTTCGACATTGTGGGCGTCATAGAGCAGCGGCGTTTGCGGCAGGGCGCGTTGCAGGGCGGGCAGAAGCCAGGGCGTGGCAACGGCGCAGAGGGCGTTTTCCCCCTGCATGCGCAGGGCGTCATGCAGGCCAGCATCTTCTCCGCAGGTACGCATCAGGGCAAGATCGTCCACGCTTGCGCCGCCGCAGCGGGCGCGCAGGGCGTCGGCTTCGTCCAGCGCCCGCTGCGGCCACGGCAGGCGCAGTTCCCGGAAATGCGGTAGGAGTTCCCGCGTCTGTACGCCCTGCTGCGTCTGTGCGCCATAGCAGATCAGCAGCACGTCGTGACGGCGGGCCAGCGTCTTGCAGACATGATACAGGCGTCGTCCGCCTCCGGAAGGAGCAGAGGCGGAAAACGTGCCGCATACCAGAATCCGGCGTCGCGCGGTATCCGTGTTGCGCGTCGCGGCCTGCGCCGCATGAAACAGCAGCTTGCGACAAACGTTCTTCCAGGTGATGTCGCGCACCCGCTCCCGCGCGGCGAGCCCCAGACGTTCCGCCAGCGCGGGATCGTCGGCAAGGCGCTGCATGGCCGCGCCCAGAGCTTCGGGCTCGGGTTCCGTACAGAGTCCCGTGCGGCCGTCCTCCACCAGTTCGCAGACGCCTCCGGCGTCGCTGACGGTCACGACGGGCTTTGCCGTGTGCATGGCCTCCACGGTAATGAGCCCGTAATCCTCGTCGTAAGGCACAAAGGGAACGAAAAGCGCTCCGGCATAGAGCGCGGGCAGCTCGGCATCCGGCACATGGCCGAGAAATTCCACGCGGGGATCGTCCGCCGCCAGCGCCTTCAGATGTTCCATTTCCGGCCCCGTTCCGGCAATCTTGAGGGGAATATTAGCGGAAACATGCCGCATGGCCTCGATAATCAGGCGAAGGCGCTTCATGGAGGTAAGGCGGCTGGCCGTGAAGATGTAGCGCCCCGGCTCCGGCGGCAGGGCCGGGATATCCGAAGGATGCGGCAGCACCAGCGTTTCCACGCCCGGCGGCAGATAGCCGCGGCGGCGCACGGTGTCGGAAATGGTCGCATAGGCCGATACCTGCGAAGGCGCCAGCGCCGCGCGATCGAAGAAATGAATTACTTCCCGGATGAGCGGGCCGGGAAAGGCCAGATAGTGCGGCGGAATGTCCGTTCGGCCGCGCAGCCGGTCCAGCATGTCGAACATCCGGGCCAGATCGTCGCGCGTGGGCGCGGGCGTGCGCGCCGGCAGGATCAGATCGCGCAGCGCCGCCGGTACGGGATCGAGGCGTTCGGGCAGGCCGGTGAAGCGATAGGTATCGTAGAGGCCGCGCAGGGTGTGCTGCATGTAGACCACATGACGCGGATGGCGGATCATCCAGGCGGGATACTTGGTGCTGACGACCATGTCGAAATGGGAAAGATCCAGCTCGCTGAAACGGCGGTAGGCGTCGATCAGATCGAAAAAGCCGTCTTCCCTGCAGGGAATTTTCAGCAGCTCCACAGAGGCGTCGCTCCAGGCGGAGAGGGCGCGATGCAGCCCCCACCAGAATTTTTCCGCGCCCCCGATCTGAAAGGGGACGGAGGACGGCGCAATGATGGCGATGGTCTGAGTCATGGGCGAAGAATACGGGCGATTTTTCGTTATTTCCGTCCGTAGACGTCGGCAAGGCGGACGATATCGTCTTCGCCGAGATACGCGCCGGACTGGATTTCTATCAGCACAAGCGGAATCTTGCCGGGATTTTTCAGGCGGTGGCGCGTGCCGAGAGGAATATAGGTGGACTGATCCTCGGTAAAGAGGCGGGTTTCTTCCCCGTTGGTCACTTCCGCCGTGCCGCTGACGACGACCCAGTGTTCGGCGCGGTGATGGTGCATTTGCAGCGAGAGTTCCGCGCCGGGAAGCACGACGATGCGCTTGACCTGAAAGCGATCGCCTCCGGCCAGCGCCTCGAAGCTGCCCCACGGGCGCTGCACGAGCGCGTGCTGCCGACTTTCCGCGCGCCCTTCCCGTTGCAGACGGGCGACCAGCGTTTTGACTTCCTGGGCACGGTTTCGGGGAATGACAAGCACGGCGTCCGGCGTTTCCACCACAACCAGATCGCGAACGCCGAGGGCCGCCAGCAGGCGATGGCGCGCATTCAGAAAGCAGCCTTCCACATCTTCAAGAAGCACGTCGCCGACGGCGACATTGCCCTGCGCATCCTTGTCGCCCGCCTGATAGAGCGCTTCCCACGATCCCAGATCGCTCCAGCCCAGCGTCAGCGGCAGCACGACCGCCCGTGTTGTCTTTTCCATGACGGCATAGTCGATGGAGTCCGCCGGAACGGACAGAAAGGCTTCGCGGCCCGGGCGGCAGAAGGGGCCGTCGTTCCGTCGCTCCTGCCAGGCCGCGCGACAGCCCGCCGCCATTTCCGGCGCATGGCGCGTCAGCTCTTCCAGAAAGACGGAAGCCCGCAGCAGAAAAATGCCGCTGTTCCAGAAATAGCCGCCACGCGCCAGCATGGCCTCCGCCGCGGCGCGGTCGGGCTTTTCCACAAAGCGGGCGACGGCAAATCCCGGCCCGGCGGCGTCGCCGCGTTCAATATAGCCGTAGCCCGTTTCCGGCCCGGAAGGCTCGATACCGAAGGCGACTATGGCCCCTTTTTCGGCAGACGGCACGGCCCGGAGGACGCCCCGGCAGAAGGCGGCGTCATCGTCAAGGGCGTGATCCGAAGGCAGAACCAGCATCAGCGGATCTTCTCCCGTTTCCCGCAGGGCCTGCGCGGCCAGCGCAAGGGCGGGCGCGGTATTGCGGGGAGCCGGTTCCAGCAGGATGGTCGCCTGTCCGACCGTTTCGTGCAGTTCATGCAGCACATGAAAGCGATGCTCCTCATTGCAGACCACAAGCGGAGCGGCGCGCCCCGGCAGTCCGTCCAGACGTCGCAGTGTGCGCGCAAAAAGCGTCGGTTCGTCGCCGAAGGCGACAAACTGCTTGGGATGGAGTTCCCGCGAAAGCGGCCAGAGACGCGTGCCGCTGCCGCCGCAAAGTATGACGGGGGTGATGGTCGTTGGCATTGGCGTAATCCTTTGGGGTGACAGGCAGAGCTAGCCGCGCCGATTCTCATGATCCACATACCAGCGGTAGGTATCGCGGATGCCGTCTTCAAGGGGAATGCGCGCCTTCCAGCCCAGAGCGTGCAGTTTCGTCAGATCAAGGAGCTTGCGCGGCGTGCCGTCCGGTTTGGAGGCGTCCTGTACAAGTTTTCCCTGATAGCCGACGATATCGGCAATCATCCTGGCCAGCGCGGCAATACTGATTTCCTCGCCGCTTCCGATATTGACGATTTCCGCATCATCATACGTCTGCATGAGATACAGACAGGCGTCCGCCATGTCGTCCACATGCAGGAATTCCCGCAGGGCGGAACCGGTACCCCAGATGCGGACTTCGGGAGCCCGGGACCCTTTTGCCTCATGCAGGCGGCGCAGCAGGGCGGGCAGCACATGCGAATTTTCCGGGTGAAAATTGTCCTCCGGGCCGTAAAGATTGGTCGGCATGACGGAAATGGCGTCAAAGCCGTATTGGCGGCGGTAGGCCTGGCACATCTTGATGCCCGCAATCTTGGCTATGGCATAACTGTCATTGGTCGGTTCCAGCGGGCCGGAGAGCAGACAGGATTCCGGCATGGGCTGAGGCGCGTTACGGGGGTAGATGCAGGAAGAACCGAGAAACAGCAGTTTTCGGACGCCGTGCCGGTACGCGGCGTCAATGACGTTTGTCTGAATTTGCAAGTTGTTGCGTATGAAGTCCGCAGGGTAGCAGGAATTGGCCTGAATACCGCCCACATGGGCGGCGGCCAGCAGGACATATTCAGGACGTTCTGCGGCAAAGAATTGTTCCACATCCGCCTGACGGCAAAGGTCCAGCTCCGCATGGGTACGAGTCAGCACATGGGAGCAGCCCTTGCGGTACAGGGCCCGGAGGAGCGCCGAGCCAACAAGTCCCCTGTGCCCGGCCAGATAGATACGAGCATTGTTGTCCATTTTCCGCCCCTCTATCTTTCCGCGGCATTATGGAGTTGAAATCCGGCCTGCATGATGACGGCGTCCCGCAGGGCCTGCTGCAAATCCTCGAGGACCATTTCCCGCACCGTGTCTTCAAAGGAAATGCGCGGAGCCCAGCCCAGTTCCCGTGCCGCCCTGGAAGGATCGCCCAACAGGGTTTCCACTTCCGCAGGGCGGAAATAGCGCGGCGATACGCGCACGACACAATCCCCCGGCCGGAGAGGACTGGCGATTGTTCGTCCGTTGCAGAGCGCTTTCAGCCGGTCCGTGTCCAGATGCGCCACAAGGGCCTTTTCATCCAGCCCGGAGCCGCGCCATTCGAGCGACAGGCCAAGTTCTCCCGCCGCCCTGTTCACAAAGTCGCGCACGGAAAATTGCCGTCCTGTGGCGATGACGTAATCGCGAGGTTCCGCCTGTTGCAGCATCAGCCATTGCATACGCACGTAATCGGCGGCATGCCCCCAGTCGCGCAGCGCGTCCAGATTGCCGAGCGACAGCGCGTCGTCCAGCCCCAGCGCCAGACGCGCCAGCCCCCGCGTGATTTTTCTGGTGACGAAGGTTTCGCCGCGCAACGGCGATTCGTGGTTGAAGAGAATGCCGTTGCAGGCATAGATGCCGTAGGCTTCCCGGTAATTGACGCAAATCCAGTAGGCATAGAGCTTGGCGCAGGCGTAGGGACTGCGGGGATGGAAGGGCGTCGTTTCCTTCTGGGGCGTTTCCTGCACGAGGCCGAACAGTTCGGAGGTGGACGCCTGATAGAAGCGGGTCTTTTGTTCCAGTCCCAGAATACGGATGGCCTCCAGCAGACGCAGCGGTCCCAGCGCATCCACGTCAGCCGTGTATTCCGGCTGTTCAAAGCTGACCTTGACGTGACTTTGCGCCGCCAGATTGTAGATTTCATCCGGCTGAATTTCCTGTACCAGGCGAATGAGGTTGGCAGAATCCGTCAGATCCCCGTAGTGCAGCTGAAAGCGATCCGGGCTGTGGTGCCATTGCTCATAAAGGGCATCGATGCGTCCCGTATTGAAAAGCGATGAACGACGTTTGATGCCGTGAACGGCATAACCCTGCTCCAGCAGAAATTCCGCCAGATAGGCGCCGTCCTGCCCTGTAATGCCTGTAATAAGCGCTGTTTTCATAAGAGTTCCAGAGCTGTTTACCGGGGGCGGCGTCCTTCCGCATGCCCGAACGTCAGATAATGCCAGAAGGGATTCATTCCCGCGGCGGCGATATCCTTGTTTTGCGTCAGGTAGGCATGACTGTCGAACCACGGCGCAGGATTTCTGCCCTCCCTTGCGCCGTGCAGCACATAGTGGGAGACGGCGTCCATGGTCGCCGACAGCGTGTCGGGATAGGCGCGCATGTACCAGGCGCGATCAAACGCGCCGTGAGCGGCCAGATCGCGGATTTCCTTTGCCTGCCGGGGCGTGACGGAGCGCGGCATGTACACGGCGGCGGGATTGCCGCTCAGGACAAGAACCGGCTGATGAGAAACATTGCCGAGCGGTCTGTGCGTCAGATCCGTTGCCCGCAGGCCGAACGACTTGAGCAGGGTCCATTTTTCCAGCAGCAGCGGCAGGCGGCGCGGGCCATAGATGCGGTGGGCGTTCCAGGCGAGACAGTCCGGCCCCGTGGGCACAGCCAGAAAGAGCAGACCGTCCGGCGTCAGATGACGGACGGCCTCTTCCATGGCGCGCAAGTCGCCGTCCGGGTTCAGTGGATCGCCATAACGGCCCAGACCGTCGTGTTCGAACGAGGAAATGGAAATGGCAATGTCGGCCTTCAACGCGCTCTTTTTCAATTCCGCCATGCTGATGACGTCAACTTGCGGATGATCGCAGCGCGGCGGATTATAATCCACTGCCACAACGCGCCTTGCCCCAGCGGCAAGGGCCAGCGCGTCACAGTTGCATCCGGCAAGGCCGTAGACGAGCACCGTCTTGCCCGCGGGAGAAAATTCGCTGAAAGCGCACTGCAACAAGGGCAGGGTATCGCCGTAATATTTGAAGGAACCATTTTCTATGGCGCGGATGGTCTTGTCGTAGACTTCCCGGGTATTGTTGACAGGCGTTGCGCGGCGATTATCCAGATAATAATCGATAACCGGCACGACGCCGCCCATGGTGTAGTGATCGCGCAGTTCGGCGGGCATATGGCGCGGCGGCGTGGTATCCCTGCCCGTCAGTACGGCAAAGTTGCCGATATGCACTTCGGGATAGCGGGTGATGCAGGGCGCATCCTGCGCCGTCGGGAAGGTATCGGCCGACGGGGTGAAAGTCCCCGCATCCCGTCGGACGAAGGTGATTTCAAACAGGCTGGATACCAGAAAATCACGGAATCCGAGTATGTTTCCATTATTATTGTAGTGGAAATGCACAACGCGATGCGTTTTGCAAATCTTTTTAAATATCCGCGTGTAGAAGGGGAGTTTTTCCCTGTTTGTCAGATCGTGAAATTCCACGATAAGCTGGCGGAAGCGGCGCAGCTGATCGTCCGTGATGGTCTCGAACACGTCCCATTCCGCGCCCTCGATATCCATTTGCAGGATGATATTCCGTTCTTCGGCATGCCCGAAGCGGGAAAGAATCTGACTGATATTGCTCGTGCCTTCGGGCGGTTGTGTCTTGCCGGAAATATTGAGCTTGAAGAAAAAAAGATTGGGATGGTGGTCCGGCGCGTCGTCGATGGTACCGTCAAACTGCCAGACCTTGAAGCCGCGTTCGGCCATCTGTCTGTCCCACGGGGAATAGCCGCTGACGCCGAAGGAATAGGCAATGCCGTCCCGGCCGGGATCAGGCATGACATAGCCGCCGTCGTTGTTGCCGCCGATACGTACCTTCTTGCATCCCTTGATATCGTACGGAGTCAGCAGGGTGAAAAGACGCCGATAGGCGGCTTCCAGTTCCGCGTCCCGGGACCAGCTGAACCGGGCCTTGTCGCCGGCCTGCTGCATGCGTCTGGCGGCGGATTGCAGCACGGCCGCCCGCTGCGCCGCCAGATCTGGGGTCGGCGCATCCAGCGCGGCATGCTCCCGCAGCAAGGCGGGAGAAAAGGCCGTCATGGCGGCCAGTTCCGCCAGAGGCCTGACGAGTTCGGCATCCTTGGGGCGGAAGGGCAGTTCCCGGAACAGGGATTCCGCATCCAGTCCCGCCTGCCGCGCCAGCGGCTGCACGACGGCATCCCTGACGCTGTCGAGCGCCAGAGCCAGATTCTTTTCATGTTTGTGCGCCCAGCAGCCGTGGGGATCCTTGGGCTGCGGCGTGCCTTCTTCAATGATATGAATCAGGAACTTTTCCAGATCATGTTCCGCGGGATCATAGTCCGGCTGCATGGGCGGCTGATGCAGCATTTCCAGATAGGCGTCGTCGTGCGTATCCAGATACTTGACGTAGTCGATGACTTCGTCAAAGTCGGCAAAGTCGTGACAGTTGATAAAGGCTTTGGGGTTGAATTCCCGCGTCACCGCCGGATCGCCCCAGTAGATGGGCACGGAATTGGCCTGCAAGGGCTGCGTCAGTTTTTCCGTCACATAACCGGGCGTGGAAGAATTTTCAAAGGCAATGGTAAATTTATAGTTCTGAATAAAATCAAGTTTTCCCTTTGCCCAGTTGCCGTTGCGCGGCTCAATGGCATTGTTCATATTGTTGAGAACTTTGCCCGGGCAATCGACATGTTTATATTGCATCAGTTTTTGACAAAATTTCTGACGTACTTGTGCTGATGTGTTAGAGTATATGAAATTGCAGAATTTTCTGGATGCCAGCTCTTCCGGTGTGAGCGTCAGGGGATCGCGCTTTGTAAAACGTGAATGCCGGAAATAGCGATCTTCAAATGAAATATAGTCAAAACCGATGGCATAGTCGCATGTATTGAAATCAGGGCGTACATTTTCTGTTGTCCAGAATATTTTTATTGCACTGCTAAAGGTAGTATATCTATATCTATTGTTATAACAGGAGTAGAATAAATATTCAGGAGTTTCTGATATATCTACAATGTAATATTTTTTTAATATATTAAATATGCAGCCGATTTGAGGCGAGTGATAATCGCAAAAAGCAATGGAAATTTTCTTTTTCATTGATATAATCCTTTGTTATGTTTTCTTGAATATATATTCAAAATAGTTTTATTGTTTAGGAAGGATAGTTGATAGCACTGCTGTCTCCGGCATCGCACCTTCACGGCTGTGATACGTTTCGGATCAGAAAGTCGTAAAAGGGATTACCGCTGACAGACGTCTGATCGTGCTGTGCCCTTTCGCAGACTGAGGCATCGAACCACGGCGCGGGCTTGCGCCCTTCAGCGGCTCCATGACAGACATAGTGATAGATGGGATCCATGCCGGAATACAGGACGTCGGGATTCTGTTTCAGATAGTATGGGGCGTCGAATTGTCCGCTTTGCGCAATGCGGCTGCAGATCGCAAGGATATCGGGCGACGGCGTTTCGGGGGCAGACATGCTTCTTTCTCCTTCTCATGTTTTGCGTCGGCTTCCTGTTGCAGGCGTCGGGCGTAGTCTGTGACAAGGTAACGCAGATATGTACGCGAGCAGCTTAACTTTTTCAGGATATCATCAGTTAAAGGGGTTGGTTTGCCGGCTACGGCACAGGCTTTAATATACTGGAGCAAATTTTTTAGATGATGAGGTTTTCGGGCAAAACGTTCCATGCCGATGGACTCCAGCAAATACATATCGGCATCAGAATTGAGGGCGACGCTTTGAATCATCGTGAAAAAGGCTGCGATATTATCAATTACTGCCATAAAGAAATCTTTTCCACGGTGATGGGGGCGCATGATGGAAGGATTTTTGGATTTTGTGACATGTGTATATGCTAACAGGTCAATATATTTTACTTTTGTTGCATGTCCATAGGCGCTCAGCAAAAAAAGTTCATCTCCATTGGCTTTTGTTGGATTAAATTGGCAGTGGCCGGACTCAAGCAATTCTTGTTTGAAGAGAATTGACCAGCAGGCATAAGTTGGAATTTTTTCCATGAGGTAGGCCTGCACGGCTTCCCGGCCTGTCAGAACGAGTCCATCCGGCATCTGTTTGCGGTAGAGCTCCTTGCCTGACAGGAGGTCCCATGCCCTATAGGTACAGACAAGCATATCAATAGATCCGTCCTGCTCCATATGCTGCAATGCCTGCTGAAAGAATCCCGGCTCAAGCCAGTCGTCGCTGTCCACAAAGGTAATATATTTTCCGGCAGCGTGAGAGAAAACAAGATTGCGGGCCACAGACGGACCGCTTGATTGTGATGTCCTGAATAGTCTTATATTATTATGTTTTTGTGCATATGATTGGCAAATGGTAAATGTATAATCTGTAGAACAATCATCTATTAAAAGTATTTCAATGTTTTCGATATTCTGTGCCAATATGGAGTCAAGACAAGATGAAATTGAGATTTCAGTATTGTATGCTGGTATAATAACGGAAAGGGCACAAGGGGATATCGTCGATACGGAATTTTCATAGGGAATAAGAAATGTATCTGGACGTATAATATCCTTTGTCAGGGAGTCTCTATCTTCATTGGGTGATTGTTGTTTGATTGATATGTCGTCAATATAAAGACGCGCGTAATCCTCCAGCAGCAGGCGCAACAAATGCGGCGCCTGTTGCAGGTCTTCCATCATGGTGTCGGTTAAAGGCGATATGGAGGTGTCCTGCAAGGAGGCCAGCCATGCACAGGCATCGCGAAAGTGATAAAAGATGCTTTTCAGACGCAATGGGATAAGGTCGTCACGTTTTTGCTGGAGGAGAAAATTTTCTGTTAACGCCGCAATATGGAGGCTCCCTGCGAAATGGCGTTCCGTCTTTTGCGGGGCCGTCATCGTGCTTGCAGGATGCGGGGTACGTATGTTGACATAATAATCCCCTTCCTCAATGAGAAATTTCCGGGCAAACCTATATACTTGCAATAGGAAGAAATTGTCTTCATAAAGACAGTGCGGCGATGTTATACCGTAATGATGTAAAAATTCTCTGCGATATATTTTGGACCATACAGCCCATGATTTGAGTTTCCCTTGACAATAGGCTTCCAGAAGTTCGTTTCCCTGATAGCAGCGCGGAGGCATATATGCATCATAGATCATACGGCCGGCAACGTCATGGCGGCGATAATTGAAATGCACGACATCGATATCCTTGAATTGCTCAAGGATACTGACGCCGCGCAGGAAAAAGTCCGCTTTGATATAGTCGTCGCTGTCCACATAGGCGATATAGGTTCCGCGCGCCAGTTCCTGCGCCCGATCCCGTGAATAGCCCTGTCCGCCGTTGCGTTCATTGCTGTAGACGCGCACGCGCGCATCCTGCGCCGCCAGAGCCTCGCAGACGCGCAGTGTGCTGTCCGTGGAGGCGTCGTCAATGACAATGATTTCCAGACGGCGCAGACTTTGCCCCAGAATGCTGCGCAGGCAGCGTTCAATATATTTTTCCTGATTGTAGACAGGGACAATGGCCGTCACCAGCGGCTGTTCCGTGGCCTCGGGGAGGAATGCCTGTTTCCGGCGTTGCGGCAGTTCGGGCAGGATGCCCGCCGGGATGGAACCTCGGGCGCGACAGCGGGCGTAACCGATCAGCAGGGCCTTGATAAAGGCAGGATTGCTTTCCAGATCTGCCCAGTCCTGTTCCGTAAGGGCGACGTCGCCTGTAGCTTCCATATATGCCAGAAGAGGAGGCAACAGTCTGTTTTCTATGGAGTATGGCAGAGAAGGCTGCACTTCTGAAAAAAATTGTCTCTTTTTTATTTTTGCACAGGCAGAGCGGATATGACGATAGGTAGAGTTGTCCGGCAGAATGATGGAATGCGGCACATGTACGACTGTATAGACGGAACCGCCGGGCAATGTACGGATGCGAGAACTTTGCAACAGGACATCCATCATAAAATGCACGTCCTGATGATACACGCCGACGGCAAAACGGCACTGCTTTTTTTGCAGGAAAGCAGCGCGAAAGATTTTTCCCCAGGGCCCCCAGGGCATGGCGCTTTTATGGTATGCATAGAGAGCCTGTCTGCCGCCTGCACAGAGAGGATGGCAGGCGATGCGCCGCACATCTCTTCCGTCAGAATCAACTTCGCGCACGTCATAGGCCAGCATGTCTGCTGCGGGATCGGTCTCCATATCCCGGCAGGCACGAGCAAAGAAACCGGCTTCCACGCGATCGTCGCTGTCCACAAAGGTCAGATAGCGGCCACGTGCCAGATCGATGCCGATATTGCGACAGACGCCCTGCAAACAGTTATGCGCCATTCTGAACAGTCGGATGCGGCGATCGCTCCGGGCATAGTGTTGCAGCAACGTGTAGCTGTCGTCGGTGGAGGCGTCATCTATGACAAGCACCTCAAAGTCGGCCATGTCTTGACGCAGGATGCTGTTCAGGCAGGTGGCAAGCCAGGGGGCCTTGTTGTAGTTGGGCACGATGACGGACAGCAGCGGCGCAGCGCCCGTCGGATGCAGACTGTTGCCCCAGGCCGTGAAATCACGCGGCGGCAACAATTCGGTCGCGGCCTTGCGCCAGTCCCGATCCTCTGCGGCGACGCGGGGGGTCAGCCCTTCGCGCCAGCAGTACAGACGGGCATAGTCCGTGAGGATGCAGCGCAGAATTTCCCGGGATGAGGCAAAGGCGGCAAGATTTTTTTCGGAAAGGAGTTCGTCTGTCTTTCCCTGTTTGTCGACTTCCCCCAGCGTGTCGAATAGCCGTCGGCGATCCCAGTTGTAGAGGCGTTGCAGGCAGTACCGGTAGCCTTCATCCTCAAGGAACAGGCCGTTCTGCCGGAAGAAATTGGTCAGAAAGGCGGCAAAACGGGTAAAGGAGGTGAAATACGCCTCACTTGCTGGAGAGGAGGCGTTGGAGCCGGGACGCAGATAGCGGCAATAGCCGATGTCCGCTATGGCCAGCGTCTTGCGGGAAAAATAGAAGGCCTGCACGCTGAAGAACATATCTTCATGCACGCGGGTATCGCTGTAGCGCACGGCATGATGGCGCAAATGATCGGCGCGATACAGGCGCGCATAGGTGGCGTAACCTCCGATATTCTGGAGCAGCAGTTGCCGCAGGGAATCCTTGCCGCTCCACGTGCCTTCGGTAATGCCCCAGCGTTCTTCCTGATGGTTCTTGTCATGGACGAGCATGTCGAAGCAGACGATATCCGCCTGTTCCGTTTCCATGAGCGCCATGCCGCGTTGCAGGAAGCCTTCCGCCAGCATGTCGTCGCTGTCGATGAAGGTCAGATAGCGCCCGCAGGCCCTGTCCATACCGGCATTGCGCGCCGGGCCTGCCCCCTTGTTTTCGTAAAAGCGCAGACTGCGGATGATATGCGGATAACGCCGCGCATATTCGGCGATGATGTCGGGCGTACTGTCGCTGGACGCGTCGTCCACAAGGATGATTTCCACATCCGGCACGCCCTGAATCAGCACGCTGTCCACACAGCGCCGCAGCGTATCTTCATTATTGTGTGCGGGGATGACGACGGAGACGGCGGGCTCCTTTTCCGCAACGGGGCGCAGCAGGGCCTGTGCCCGTTTCCAGGCCTTGTCCTGCGGCGGCAGGGCATAAAGGCAGGTTTCGTAATACCACCAGCCATGATGCCCTATATAAAGGGTATAATCGGGATGATGACGGAGCAGCCGGAGGGGAATATCCAGATAGTGATCGGGATGGTGATACAGGGAAATCTGCAACTTGGGATAATCGCGGGCAATGGTGCCGGCCGCCCCCTCCAGACAGGCCATTTCCGCGCCTTCAATATCCAGCTTGATCAGGCTGCACCGTTCCAGCCTGTCCCGCAGGTAGCCGTCGATATCTATGGAACGGCATTCTTCCGTACGTTCGTTGGGCTGCGTCACCATGCGGCTGCCGCCGCCCTGATCCTCGATATAAAAGGTGGCGGCGCAGGACCAGAGTCCCAGCTGTTCGAGGGTAATCCGGGGATGCGCGCCGATTCTTTCCCGAATGGCATCACAGGCGGCCCGGCGGAGTTCAAACGCAAAGACTCGGCCTTGTTCGCCTGCGATTTCGGCAAAGGTTTTTGTGGTTTCGCCGTCATTCAAGCCGCCTTCAATAATGCTGTCTCTCGGCTCCGCATGCACCAGCGGATGCGCATATTGCGGATAGGCGGAGATGGGCAGATAGCCGGGATCGCCGCTTTCCAGCGCTTTCATGGCCCGCAAAAAGACCTCGCGGCTTTCTTCGTCCGCAAGCGCCGCGTAGATGCGGACAATATCCGTAAACCGTTGCCGTACAATATGAGGCCGGGGAGGCCGCGCCTGCATGGGGCGCGCGACGGCGGCATCCAGCTGGACGCTTGTCAGTCCCGCGGCCGCGCAGAGCCGCAGCAAAGGCTGGATGCACCCCTGTTCCCAGAAGCGCCTGTCCGGTCGCGCATACAGGCAGAACCGCCGCTGCTCCAGCGTGTCGCGGGCGACAAGGGGCACTATGGAAACCTGCAGGCGCGCGGCGGTCTCCTCCCGGGCGGGATGGGGCGAGCCGTCCCAGTCGGCCAGTACAAAGGGCGGCAGGAAGGGCAGCGGCGGATCCTGCTGCCGGTAATGCCGCACGGCCTCTTCCAGCACGTCGCCGAAGGTGACGACGGCGGTCGTGACGGGGTCAATGCGCTCGACGGTCTCGCGCAGGGGGCGCAGTTCCTGAAAGTGCGCGCGGACAAGGGCGCGCATGTCCGGCTCTCCGGTGACAGGATTGATCAGGGAAGGAGCGTCGCAGGAGCGTTGCAGCGCCAGGTCGCGCCGTCGCTGTAATTCCGCTTCGGCCGTTTCGGCATCTTCGGCGGACGGCGGCAGGTTGCGCAACGGGCAGGCTTCCTCGTCGCAGCGGACGATGTGCGGCAGGGCGTTCCGTGCCTCCTCATCCATATCCCAGAGAAAACCGCGGTTGAGCCCGTACGCGCAGGATGATGTGTGACAGGAACCGTTGCAGTCAATATGGACATTCTGCACGCCGAGACAGCAGAAACGCTCTTCGCTGACGACGACGGGCGCGGACGTCGGGCCGGTTGCCGCAGGCCGGGCAAGGGGCCGCATGGGCAGGGGGGCGGCCTGCGCGGCGCGCGCGTCGAATTGGCGTTGCGCCGTTGCGCGCCATTGCCGCCGATCTTCGGGACAGGGGTATTCCTGCCCGTCCGTTGTCAGGACCGGAGCAATATCCAGGGCAAAGGGAAGAACGCGCCGCAATCCGCACAGGGCGGAAAAAAAGCGCTGCGCTTCCTGATGACGATCCGGGTGGTGCATGAGCCGTACATGCGCAAGTTGTCCGGCCTCGGCCACTGTGGCGACCACTTCCAGAACATGCTGCGGATCGGCATGTTCCAGATGTACGGAAAGAAGGACTTCCAGCCTTTGCGGGGCGGCGGCGTCCGCAAGGGAACGGTACAGGGCGAGAGGGGCGGAACCGTTGGTCTCCAGCGTGACGGCGATGTCGTAACCCGTGGAGAAAAGATAGCGCGTCAGGTCCGGCAGCAGCGGATGCAGGGTAGGTTCCCCGCCTGTAAGGATAAAATGATAGGCCGCGTGCGGCATGGACAGGAGACGATAGGCGGAAAGCAGCAGACGATCCCGGACAAGAACGCAATTTTTCAGATCATGCTCCTGCCGACAGTAGGAACAGCCATAGTTGCAGGCGGAAATAAGATTCCAGGTGATGGAAAGGGTATCGCTGTGCATATAATGCGCCTTTATTTATAAATTTTATGATTAATACTATTTTTTTCAGGATGCAGACGGGCAAGCAGCCGCATATAGGCTTGTTCGGCCTCCCGGGACGCGGGGACAGGGCGGGGAAAAACGGCGGGCCGTCGTCCGGGCAGGGTCGACAGCAGGCGCAGGCAGTGCGGCGTGTCGTCGTAGACCAGCAGGTCGTCCCCGGCAAGGCGCAGGCGGGACGGGCAGAGGATGGGCAGGCCCGCGGCCCGGTACATGCCGATCTTGATGGGATTCATGAACATGGAAATATCGTCCAGCACATGCGGCACGATGGCCGCGTCCATGCGGGACAGGATGGCGAGGGTCTCGCGTTCCTCCGTGACGCCGTGATAAATGACGCCGCGCGCGATCAGGGCGTCCAGCGCGGCGCGGGCGCGCTGCGCCGTTCCCGCCAGATGCAGGCGCACGCCGGGCTGGACGGCAACGGCCTGCAACAGGGGCCAGTCCAGCCGATCGTTCATGTTGCCCGAATAGAAAATGTGCCGTTCCGGGCCGGGCAGGGGGCGCGCCGCGGGAACGACGCCGTCCGGCGGCGTATACCAGTTGGGGATGACGGCCGCGTCGGCGGCATGCGGAAAATGGCGCTCCGCAAAAAAGGCCCGCATCTGCTCCGTATTGAAGACAAGCTGCGCGGCGGAGGCCGCCAGACGGAAGTATTGATCCAGCAGGCGGCAGCGGCGGGCGTCGTCGGCGGCCCAGCCGAGCTGATTGTCCACCACGTCAATCAGGCGGACATAGGGGCGCAGGATATCTTCCACCTCTTCCAGCGCCTCGATAATCGGAAACAGCACAAAAAGGCTGTTGTCCGGCGAGAGCTTTTCCCGGACAAGAAAGGCGAAAAGGGCGTCGCGCAGCTCCTGCCCCGAACCGTGCCGCAGGGTGCGGAGAAAGACGCCGTCACGCATGAGCCCCGGTAGTTTGAGGGCAAGAAGATGCGAACGGAGCGCCTCTTCCCCGGTGAAATCCTCTTCCGGCAGGGGGGAAGCGTCCTGTTCCTTTTCTTCCGGCGTCGCGTTCCCCAGCTGCTCGAAGGTCTCGGCATCCGTAACGGAAACAGCCGTGCGCGGGGCTTCGTCCGGCAAATGATCTTCAAAAAATTCCAGAATAATGACGCGGTGTCCGGGAAAAGCGCGCCGATAGCTGCGGGCTATCTGATCGACGCGTCGTCCGTACAGTCCGGCATCGTGCTGCTTCCAGAGCAGCACCAGCGCCGGAGGCCCGTCTTCCTCGTCCGTTTGCGGCGGCAGGCCGTCCAGAATCCGCAGCGCCGGAACCGGCACGGCCTCCTGTTCGGCGGCGGCAAAGGCGGCGCAGGCTCCTTCCGGCGTGAACTCGTCCGGCAGCGTCACGGGCCGCTTTTCGGAGAGCGCCGCCACGAGTTGATCCGTGAAGGTGCGTTCCGTAAAGGGATATATCCCGGGAAGATCGCGCAGATCGGCGATGGCCGGGCCGTCAGGAACCAGAATCGGGCGGCCTGCGGCCAGGGCGTCGGAAATCTTGGCGGGCGTCTGGTGTGCCGCAACGGCACGGATCGCGTCGTCCCGGGCGGCTGCGGGGTAGCCGCTGATCAGGACGTGCATCCGCGCCGTTGCGGCCGGCAGGTCCGCAAGGGAAACCGTGCCGTGCAGTTCGGCTCCGGCATGGAGCAGCTTGTCTCGGTATTCAGGGGGTTGAACGTCGCCACAGCAGTGGAACCGCAGCGGCAGGCCCGTTGTGGCGGCCAGCAGGCGCACAGCGCGGGCGGCGGCAAGAACATTTTTGTGCGGCCGCGCCGTACCGATAAAGCCGATATGGTAGACGTCCCTGCCGTTGCCGTCCGGCGTCGGGCGGGGCGTCCGGGAGCGCGCATGACGCACGATATGGCCGCCGAAGCGCGCCCGAAGCGGAGGGCTGACGACCGTGCGCGCGGGAATCGCGTCCCGCAGGAAGTGCGCCAGCGGGAGCCCCGGCGCGTCATAGCAGGCCCGCGAGTCCGGCTGCCGGGCGCTGAAGGCGTCTTCGTCGTCGTCGATATCCAGAAGAAAGCGGGTCTGATCGTGAGAGACCGCCGCAGCCAGCCGGAAGGAAGGCAGGCGCGGCTTGCAAATCCAGACCGTATTGAAGACGATGCCATAGCGACGCAGCAGAATATGCGCCTCGTGGCGCTGCTTCCAGGGGATGGCGACCAGGGGAAAGTCGCAATGGAGCAGGGGCGGCCAGAGGCTGCCGCCGAATTCCTCGTGCAGATAGCAGAGCAGCACGGCGGGACGGCGGCAGGCCGCGATGTCGTACAGCACCTTTGCCCGCCCTATGGGATTGTGCGCGCCGTCCCAGCAGACGATGCCGACGGCGTCGGAGCGGCGCGCCGTGGCGGCGGCCCGCCGGAGCTGGGCTTCCAGCCCCTGTTCGCAGACGGGATGCGCAAGGGAGCGACGCAGCGAGAGAAAGACGCCGTCGGCCGTGACGCCGTACAGGGACAGGACGGCTCCCGCCGGGGCCGCGGGAAGGCGGCAGGCAAAACCGACGGTATCCGGACCGGTGAAGCCGAACTTCTGGCAGACGTCTGGCCGGGGAATGGCCGCATCCGTCAGCACGGCCGGTTCGTCATTCACGAGAACCAGCGGGCGCACGTCGGGCGCGACGCCGAGCAGCCAGCCGTGGAGCATATCTCCCTGAATGAGATCCATTGCTCCCGGCAGCAGCGGCGAGGTCTCTGCGGATACCGTCGTCAGCATGAGCCTTCCCCGTTTCCGCCTCAGCGTCCGGCGGCGTTGTTCGTTGCGCCGCGGGGGGGAAGGTCTTCCCCTTCCTCCTCCAGCAGAACGAGATTTTCCAGCGCGCCGCCGCCCGCGTCCGTGGCGGGGCTGCCTTCCAGCAGAACCTGCTTGAGGGCGGGCAGGGTTGCGTCCGTACCCAGCGCCCGGATGCTCTGGATATTGTCGTCGAAGAAGCCTTCCGGCTGATGGGCGAGATGATGCAGCACACGGCGGGCAAGGGCGTCCACGTCGCCGAAGGGCATCAGATCAAGGCCCTTCAGGTGACGGAATTCCTGCACAGGCGGCGTGTCCGACGCCACGATGGGCAGACCCAGCGCCGCCGCTTCGAGGAAGGACCACGACAGGATGAACGGCGTGGTCAGATAGACATGGCAGGCGCTCAACTTGAGCATGGCGAGATAGAGCTTGCGATCCAGCATGCCCAGAAAATGCACGCGCTTCCAGTCAACCTTGTCGCCCAGTTCGCGTTCCAGGCTCTTGCGCCAGCTCACGCCCTGCGGATTGGCCTTGCCGTAGCCGATATTCCTGATTCCCGCATCCTGCCCCATGACGATGACGTGCGCCTCGGGATTGCCGTTCAGAATGGCCGGCAGGGCGCGCATGAAGTAGTGAAAGCCGCGCACGGGTTCCAGATGACGCGCGCAGAAGGTAACGATGGGCATGCCCTTGCGCAGCTTGACGCCCTGCGAGGGAATGCCCAGCGCGCGCGGCCGTACCGCCGCCAGTTCTTCCAGATGCAGCCCTTCGTGGATGACGTGCATCTTTTCCTGCGCCCAGGCGGGAAAGCGGCTTTTTTGCCATTGCGTGGGCGTGACGGCGGCGTCGCATTCGCTGAGGGCATGCAGGAAGGGCGTATTTTTCAGCGTCAGGCGCAGTTCGTCTTCCTCCGACAGGGGAGGAAAGGCCGGATCAAAGTTCACTTCCTGCCCGTGCGCGTTGTAGAACCATTCCGCATAGACGACATAGCGCGCGTCCGGCCAGACGTTTTTGACATACAGGGCTTCTCCCCAGCCGGGATGCGCGTAGACGACGTCGGGATTGAGTCCCTTGCCCTTCAGCAGCTTCATGGCCTTGTAGGCGCTTTCCGCACGAATGAGCTTGGCGTCCATGTCCCGCAGCAGGTACGGCGTCTTTTCGTTGTCCTGACCGCGCAGGGGCATGTAGCGGTACTGGGTGACGCCGGGCAGGGCGTCCTGTGGGGTCATGGACAGCGCCGCGACCTTGTGTCCGTCAAGGGCCAGGGAACGCGCCGGTGCGTCGAACTGGCAGGGAAAGGACTGATGGATGAAAAGAATGGTGCGGGGATTCATGGGTATTCCTTGCTGGATCGTGAAGTCAGCGGGCATGCCGCGCGCGCGGCGGCAGGGCCAGACCTTCGAACGGTTCGACGGCCGTACAGAGCGGCAGGTTGGGGTTATAGAACGGGTCCTCGTACAGGGGCCAGCGGCGGCGAAAAGCGCGCATTTCCCGTTCGGCGCGCGCCTTGTTCATGGGGGCCGTGTCCTTGCCCCGGCTGGCGGATTCATGGTGTACAAGGCGCGCAAAGGGCGTCCAGAGGACCTTTTTTCCGGCGGCGCGAAGGCGCAGACAATAATCAACGTCATTGAAGGTCACGGGAAAACGGCGGGCGTCAAATCCGCCGAGCTCCTGAAAAAGCGCCCCGGGCGTCAGCAGACAGGCGGCAGTGACCGCGCCGTATTGCTGGACAATCAGATTGCGGGCCATGTAGCCGGGCTCGTCCGCCGTCCAGTGATTGCCCGCATGGCAGGCCAGTTGATGCGTACCCACCACGACGCCGCCGTGCTGTACCAGTCCGTTGGGCCAGAGCAGCTTGGCCCCGACGCAGCCCGCCTGATCCCCGCAGGCCAGCAGCAGGGCAACCATTTCCCGCAGCCAGCCGGAAAAGGGCATTTCCGTGTCGTTGTTGCAGAGGCAGAGCAGCTCGCCGGAGGCTTCCCGCACGGCGTCGTTGTTGAGGGCCGCGTAATTGAAGATGCCGGGGCGGCGCAGGACGCGCGCCTGCGGCAGCGCGTCGATTTCTTCCAGCAGCGCCAGCGCCTCCGGCTCGGCGGTGTCGTTGTCCACCACGAGAATTTCCAGATTGCCGTACTCGGTCGCCAGAAGACCGTCCATGCAGCGGCGCAGCAAGGAGGCATGATCCCGCGAGGGAATGATGACGGACACGCGCGGTTCCCGCGTCAGCGGGTAGCGTACGCGGGACAGGGTGGGGTCCTCCTGCGCCTCGATGGTTGCGCCCGGATGCCGGACGTCCAGCCAGCGCTGCCACGCGGCGCGCCGGGCGTCGCCGTCGGACGGCGGCAGTTCTTCGCTCAGCAGATACGGCACATGCCGGATGCCGCCCAGGGATTCCGCCGCCAGCGCCAGGCGCACGCGCAGGGCCGAAGCGGTTTCATTTTCCTGCGGCGGGACGGCCTCCATGACGGCGCGGGAAACAAGTACGGGGCCGAGATAGTCCCGCCCCATGAAGGCGTCGCGATCCCAGCTCGGTTTGCAGAGGGCTGCGGGATGACCGTCGGCGTCCGTGGTCTCGCCGTCCGCATAGACCATACCCGCGCCGGTGTGTTGCAGCGCGGCCGCCAGATGGGCGACGGCCGCGGGATGCAGGCGTTCCCCCTTGCGGAGCAAAAGCGTCATGTCCGCGTTATCGGCCGCAAGGCGGCAGGACGGGGCCTTCTGCCGTCGCCAGAGGGCGGCGACGTCATGGCGCGTGCCGCCGGTCATGCGGATGGACAGCGTACAGGGCGCGGACGACGGGGGAGCGGGGACGGGAAAGACCTTTTTCCAGAAGTCGAGACGCGCCTCGCCCTGCGCCTGCGGCAGGCGGCTTTCCATGTGCCGCAGCACGTCCAGCAGCAGGGCGCGTCCGTCGGCATCCATTTTCCCCTGCCGTTGCAACCATGCGGCAAGACCGGAAACGAGCGTCCGAAACGTCAGCGGGCTGCCGGGGAGCGGACGGCCCCTTTCATCCTCCACGGCTATGCGATATTCCCTGCCGTCGGCCAACTCCGGCGGCAGATGCAGTACAAAACCATGTCCGTCGGCCTGTCTGGGGGCATAACGGCGTTCTCCGGCGAGCGCTTCGGCGACGACGCGACCCTCGCAGCGCGCCGTGACCCGCAGCGTTTTTTCCGGGATGGTCGTATCCAGTACCCAGCCGGAAAGCGTCTGTCCCGCATCGGCCGTCAGTTCTCCCAGCAGGGGGGAGGCGGAGACCTCCCCGCCGGGAATCGACAGGGGCGCGCCGACGCTCTGGGACGTATTGGCGACGCGGACGCGAAGCGTACAGGGCGATTCCGCCACAAAGGACGGCAGGGGAAGCCAGAAACCGCAGCCTTCCGGCTCCGGCAGATCGGCGCGTCCGGCACTCACGACGACGTCGTCGGCCAGAAGCTCCAGCCACAGGGGAGCCATGCCCTCGCCGTATGCCCAGCCGCCGACGCCGAGCCCGTACAATGCCGCTTCGCCCGTGATCCGTCTCATGAACGCATCTCCGCCGTTTCGTTGTTTCCGTTCGGAAGCGCGCGCAGAACCGCGTCGGCGCAGCCATGATCGGACAGCCATGCCCGCCAGGCGTCCCCGGCCTCCGTCGCGCTGCCGGAGGGCACAAGCAGCGTTCGGACATCCAGCGGACTCAGATCCCTGACGAAAGGCAGGGGACGCACATTGGCCGGGCAGGGCGCGTCACGCAGCTGTTCGGGCAGCGTGAAGACAAAGAATCGCGTGCCGGGGCGACGCCGGGCCAGCCCGCACAATCGCCCCCATGCCGCCGGGCCGTGCGGCGGCAGTGCCAGGCAGGACCCCGCGGCGGTCGGCAGCTCCCGCGGCAGCGCGTCCAGCACATCCTTGCTCGGCTCCAGCCGGAGGGGGAGGCGACGCAGGCAGCGGCGCGCGAGCGGAAGTTCCCCGTGCAGGACGGCGGTTTCCAGCCGACAGCGTTCCAGCACATCTTGCAGGGCCTCCCGATCTTCCGGCAGCCGGAAGCGCATGTCCGCCAGCGGCACGTCCTGCCGCAGCCGCAGCAGCATGCGCGCGCCTCCGGCAGGGAAAGGAAGAACAAAAAGCGCGGCATATGGCGAGGGGAGTCGCCGGGCCGACAGCGGCGGAAGACGGCGATCCGTCCACGAAAAGACATGCAGCCGCGTTCCTTCCGGGAACGGTCCGCAGAGCGTGCGGGAGATGCGATCCCGCAGCGACGCGAGCGGATCGGCGGCCATAAAGGCGTCATATGCCGCGTCATAGCCGGGGTGACGGGCAAAGATGGCGGCATTGTTCTGCGTTGCCAGCGCCCGTTTGGCCATGCCGAAGGAACGGCCGCCCAGATGCGCGACAAAAATATTCATGGCGGCAAAATTTTTCAGGCCCGATTCGGCAACGCGCAGGCAGAAGTCCACTTCCTCGCCGTAACCGCTGAAAAGGCGCAGCCCGTCAAAACCGCCCACGGCCTGCAACGCCCGGCGCGCAATGCCCATGCAGAAGCCGACGCCGACGGGGATTTCTCTCAGGGCCGTATCGGGAGGCAGAAGGCGGCAGGCCTCGTCGATGCGGCGCGCCTCCCGCAGACGGCGCACGTCGCCCCGAAAGGACGGGGACGGGAAGGACATCAGTTCCGCGTCGGAGCCCAGCGCCGTGACCGTTCCCGTATCCGGTCGGCGCAGCGCCCGCGCCATGCGATCGATCCAGTCGCCGGAGACGAGCGTATCCGCGTTGAGCAGCACGATGTCCCCTTGCGGCACAAGCGACAGCGCGTAATTGATCCCGGCAAGGAAGCCCAGATTGTGCGGCGTCTCGCGCAGAACGACGTCCCGGCGCGCGGCAAGACGGCGCAGATCGGCGTACAGCCGTTTGTCCGGGCCGTGATCCCAGAGAATGAAAATTTTGAACGGCGTCCTGTTTTTCTTGCGGCTGAGGAAAACCGACGCGAGACAGGACAATGTCGCCGCGCGATCGTCATAGACCGGTATGATGACGGTCGGTTCCCCTGTCGTCCGGCGACGTGGCGTCGCCCTCCCTGCGCAGGACGCGATGCCGGCGGCGGGCGAGCATTGCAGGGGACTGCCCTGCACATGCCTGCCGTCGCCCTCGATCACCCCCAGCGAGAACGGCGTCGTCGTTTCGGGCAGGAGGGCATTCAGCACGTGCAGGGTATGGAGGCCCTGCCGCGCGCAGGGCGCTTTCTCCAGCGAAAAGGACGGCCCCCCGGAAACAAGAATGCGGTATGTCTGCGCCGTCGGCAGCCAGAGCCAGCCCCGCAGGCGACCGGCATGAATGCCGACGCAGCCGCGCCCCCGCCAGCCGCGTTGCGTCAGTTCCTCCAGAAAGGCGGGATCGGGAACGTCGGTGAAAAGATGTTCGAGCAGCGTCAGCCAGCAGTCGGCATAACGGGCCGCCGCCGGGGAGAGGGGCCCGATCGCCCGGGCGGCGCGCAGCGCCTGCGCGAGTCGCGCGGCGTTCAGGCCGTCCCGATGCAGCGCCTTGTCCCAGTGTTCCAGCGCGGACTCTTCATGGCCCGCCCGGGAAAGCGTCGTCGCGCACAGCGCCTCGGCGTCCGGCAGGGCATGCCCGTAACGCCCGGCAAGGACGAGGGCCGGTTCGACGGCTTCCGCGGCCTTGCCCTGTTGCAGCGCCGTCAGGATGCGCCGGGCCAGAGTGTCGGCATCCAGACGACAGGCGGGAACAAAGGGGGGAACGGCGCTTTTCATGGTTTTTCGGGAAGGGCGTCCCCCTGCGGGGACGCCCGGGAAGAGGTTGCTGACGACGGGCCTTGTTATTCGGTAAAGGCTTCGATGATGTAGTTCTCGCCGTTGCTGCCCAGAAGCTGCACGGTCTGTTCGTTGGTGGCGACTTCGTAGGCGACCTGTTCGCGATCGAGCTCGCCGCTTTCGAGGGCGGCGATCCACGCGGCGCCGTCCACGCTGATGCCGGCGTTGCTGATCAGGGTGTTGACGTAATCGGCATTGCCCATGCCGTCGTACTTCTGATGGAACTCGTCGCAGTTGAGGAACGAACGCACCAGATGTTCGGTACTGCCGTCGGTGGCGCCCTTTTCAAACTCGTTCATCCACCAGTTGAGACCGCCCAGGGTGCTGTTGTCCCAGCCGTCCGCGCCGTCGATGGCTTCGCGGCCCAGGGCCACTTTGTACAGGGTGGCCACAAGGCTGTCGTGGGCGTTTTCGGCAATGACGGTAATGCTGTCGTCGGCGGTGATCACGCCGTCCTTGTTGGTGTCGAAGGTCACGACCTGCACGCCCTTCATGGTGATGGCGTTATCGCTGTGCATCACGACGTTGCCGTTTTCGATGGTAAAGGAGTGCGCCGCGCGACTATCCTGCAAGGTGAGCTGATCGAAGCCGTCGCCCGCATCAATGGTGGCCACGCCCACATTGGTATCCAGCTTGACGGTCATGTTGCCGGAACCGCCGGTGATGTGGCTTTGTCCGTCGCCCTGCAACAGCACCGTATCGTTGCCTTCGCCGGTGTTGACCGTGGCGTTGCCCGCCTTGAGCACAATCTGATCGTTGCCGCCGGCAGTGGCGATGGTGCTTTCGCCGCCGGTGGTTTCAACAGAGATGTTTTTGTCGGCGGCAAAGGTCACATTATTGTTGCCGCTGCCGAGTACCATAGCGGAAATGGCGGAATCGGCCGCAAAATTCACATTGGCGCTGGTATTGCCTTCCATCACGACGACCTGCGCGCCGAGATCGGAGGTCACGTCGGCAGAGGCGGAAACGGCCTGCGTTCCTTCGACGACGGGACCGGTACCGTCATAGCCGGATACGGTTACGTCCGTGGTTTCCGCGCCCAGCAGGGCAGAAATGGCATCTTTGGTCGTCTGGCTCAGTCCACTCCACTTGTCATCAATCAATGCGGAGGTGGACATCTGTTGTTCATATGAGGCCATATGGTTCCTCCCGAGATGAGGCTTGCGCCGGTTGCCTGCGGTTGTGAGCAGAGAGGCCGCCCGGCGCTGGTTCGGTTCAGGCATCTTTCAGGAAACAGGCCGGACAGGAAATTCGGCAAGCGGGAGCCGGGACCGAATGCCTGTCTTCCGGAAGCGCACGTTGCCGCCGACATTTTCCGAAAAGGGCCAATCCCGAAGATGAGTCTTGAAATCGTCAGTTATTTCAAGAGGGTTATTCCGTCGGCTTCCAATTGACAGACGTACTGTCGATTGGCGGCAACGCGAAAAAAGACAAGAAATTTTATTTCTTCATAATTTATGGATTTTTTTAACAAAAAAACAAATATAAAAATTTTTTATGATCGAGGTATTGTAAATTTTCAGGCTGGAAAGTATGATTAGTCCGTATCTGTTGACAGTACGTCTGTCGATGAATGGCGTAATGAAAGATGAAAGAGGAGAAACATTTTGTATTGCTTTTTAGATAGTTAGCTCTGTTTTTTCTGTGAGCGTACATATCGCGTCTTTTCAAATCCTCATGCGTTTTGTGAGCATGATCTTGAAAAGATACACTATTTCTCATATTGAGCTGTGTTCTGGTTCTCTCGGCGTCAGGCTGTCGCGGTTCCGGGCACAGCTCTTTTTTTGCGTTAGGTTTCTTCAGGCACGTGTGCCGGCGTTCCTCTGGCGAGCGCTCCGGCGAGGGGCAGGTTCTGCGGGCGGGCGCGTGTTTTTCCGTGCGGGCGCAGCTGCGACAGCAGGCCGCTTACCGTTTCCGCCGCAAGAAGAAGGGATGTCTGCCCCAGGTGCGCATAACGCATGGTGGTACGCGGATCGCTGTGCCCGAGGAGCTTTTGTACTTCGTAGAGGGAGTGACCGGCGTTGACCAGAAAGCTGGCAAAACTATGCCGCAAATCATGAATCCGCACATCGTCCAGCCCCAGGGAACGCCGTAGCGTATTCCAGAAGAGAAAGATGTCGGACAGCGGTTTGCCCGGAGCATGCCCGGGGAAGAGCCAGGGATTGTCCCCGGCGCGCGGTATGGCCCGGATGACGGCCATGGCCGCGTCAGATAACGGAATATGTCTGGGTTTGCCGGATTTGGATACGGGAATGGTCAGCAGGCGCAGATCCAGTCGTATGTTTTCCCAGCGCAGCCTGAGGATCTCGTTCTTCCGCGCCCCGGTCAGCAGAAGAAGGCGCAGCACCAGCGCTTCCTGTCTTCGGGAGCGCCGCAGGGCGTCCATAAGACGCCGGGCTTCCGATCGGGAAAGATATCTTTCCCGTTGTTCATGTATTTTGAAGGGGGCGACATGCGCGCAGGGAGAGGCGGGCACCATGTCGTGAACGGCGGCCAGCGAACAAATACTCTTGAGGACGGCAAGAATCCTGTTGCAGGTCGCCGGGGCCAGCCCCCGCGAAGGCAGGGATTGCAGCCAGGTCTCCACATCCATACGGGATATGTCCGCGAGAGGACGATCGCCGAACATCGGCGAAAGGTGCTGGCGGGCAATACGTTCGTCCACGTGCCAGCTCCGCTTGCGTGATTGAACATGCGGCAAATAGATGCGGGAGACGAAGGCATCGAGAGTGAGGCCGCCGGATGCCTTGCGTCTGCCGCTTCGCCGCCTGTGCGGGGATACCGCCGGGAGGGGAACCGGATAAAAGAGGGCCATGCGCTTTGCTCCTGAAAAAACGGTGAATGCCGATATCGCCTGTACGGGGTCCGTCGGGATTGACGGCGGGCGCACAGGAGATTGCGACAGTGTATCACGGTTTCATCTGCGGAATGCACGACCTGCAGGTCTTATATTTTTTTATATAAATTAGTATGTTTGCGATGGTTTGCCGCACTACGGCGCGGCGCGAGCGGGCGGTTCCGGGACGGTCGAAAAGTCGGGGGAAAGCCCGTCCATATCTTCCACATGCAGGTTGACGCCCGCGTCTTCCTCTGCCAGAGTGGAAGCCACAGGAGGGGCCGCGTCCTCTGCCTGTATGGGCGATCCTGATTCCCCTGTCATTGATTGGGCAGGTAAGTTTGAGGGGTCGCCCTTTTTTGTTCTCCAGCCCTTGACATCGGCATTGATGTTGTAGAGCGTTTCAACTTTGAAAAAGGTGAAACGCGAGGCGGCGTCACAGCGCCGCCCGGCCAAAAGTGAGAGCCCTAACCATCGCCCGATGTAGGGCTGGCCGAGATCCAATCCGGAATATCCTGAATCT
>CAJMRA010000002.1 GCA_905215675.1 uncultured bacterium
GCGGCGCTGTGCCGCCGCCTCGCGTTTCACCTTTTTCAAAGTTGAAACGCTCTAGAGCATTTTCAGTTTGAAACGCCATGCGTTTCAAACGCATACGGCAGACACGGCATCGTCAGACCGCCCGCACGGGCGGCATACCGGAAACGCCTCCCGCCCCTGTGGAAATCTGTTTCGGCACGGTTGCCGATCGTGCACGCTTCGCAAATCTTAAACAATCGCTTTAAGGATTATTCATGAAAACGTCGCTGGTCATCGCCACGCGCGGCAGCCAACTCGCCCTCTGGCAAGCGGAACACGTCAAAAGCCGTCTGCTCGCCCTGCGGCCCGATCTCTCCGTCGAGCTGCTCAAAATCAAAACAAAGGGCGACGTCATTCTCGACGTGCCCCTTTCCAAGGTCGGCGGCAAGGGCCTCTTCATCAAGGAAATCGAGGAAGCCCTGCTGGACGGGCGCGCCGATCTCGCCGTGCACAGCGTCAAGGACGTCCCCATGGAACTGCCGGAGGGGCTGACGCTGGCCTGCGTGCCGGAGCGCGAAGCCTGCACGGACTGCCTTGTTTCCGAAACCATCTCCCGTTTCGAGGATCTGCCCGACGGCGCCCGCGTGGGGACATGCAGCCTGCGTCGCCAGGCACAGCTGCTCCATGCCCGCCCGGATCTGCGTATCCTGCCCCTGCGCGGCAATGTGGAAACGCGCCTGCGCAAATTGCAGCAGGGCGAATTCGACGCCATCGTGCTGGCCTCGGCGGGGATGAAACGTCTGGGGCTTTCGGCCCGCCACATGACGCATCTGGCGGAAGATCGTTTTGTGCCCGCCGTGGGACAGGGAGCCATCGGCATCGAATGCCGCGCCGACGACGCGGAACTGCGCTCCCTGCTCGCCTCCATGGAGCACCGCCCCACCCGCATCTGCGTGGAGGCCGAACGCGGCTTTCTGGCCGGACTGGACGGCGGCTGTCAGGTGCCTATCGCGGCCCACGCCGTCATGCTGGACGACGCGCGCTTCCATCTGGAAGGGCTCGTGGGGGAAGTGGACGGAAGCCGTCTGCTCCGGCTGCGCCGGGACGGCGCCGCCGCCGAGGCGCGCGCCGTCGGCCTGAACATGGCAAAGGACATGCTGGACCAGGGCGCGGACGACATTCTCCGCCGCCTCTATACGGAACACGCCGAATAAACGCGCTCCCCGCTCCTCCCCGGCCCGCCCGCCGGGGAGCGCAAAGGCCGCGCTCCCTTTTGCAGGGAGCGTTCCGCCTTTGAAAACCGAACGCGTTTCAACCTGAAAATGCTCCCGTTCCGATTTCAGCCGGGGATACCGCCATGCTCAAAATCCAGCCCCTTCCCTCAAGCCGCCTGCACGCCACCTTTGATCCCGCCCGCATTCCCTGGGACGACAGCCGGGCCATTCCCCTGCCCCGCAACGGCGGCAACGGCCGCAATCCCTTTCAGCCACGGGCCATGCAGGCCCTTGATCTGGCGCTGAACATCCGCAGCACAGGCTATAACATCTATCTTGCAGGCGAACCGAATCTCGGGCGCTGTCATATGCTGCTCAACTACCTGCGCCCGCTGGCCCGCAAGGCAAAGACGCCCCCCGATCTCGTCTATGTCCACAATTTTGCGGATCAGGACAGTCCGCAGCTTTTTTCCCTGCCCGCCGGTACGGGCAAAAAGCTCAAGCAAGGCCTGAACTCCCTTGTGGAAGCCGTCAGCCGGGAACTTCCGCGCCGTCTGGAAGCCGGTTCCTTCGTCAGGCAGCGCGCCAAGCTCATGGACAGCTATCAGAAGACGCGCACCGGTCTTCTGCATAAAATGAACAAGGTGGCCGCGCACAAGGGCTTTCATCTGGAGGCGGACGAGGCGGGAAGTCTGACCCTGTACCCGCTGGTGGGGGGAAAGCGCCTGGCCGACGAGGAATTCGATCAGCTTGACGCCGCCGTGCGCCTCAAGCTCAAGCGCCGGGGCGAGGATGTGGCGCGCGCCATCTCCGGTTTCGTCCGCCAGCTGAGCAAGGTCGAGGAAACCTTCCACGACGAGGAACGGGATCTGGAACGCGACGTCATGACGCAGGTGCTGCACAGTCTTCTGACCCCCCTGCGCCAGAAAATGCAGAAAATCTGCGACTGTCCCCGGCTCAACGAGTATTTCGACGCCCTGCACGAGGATATCCTGCGCAATATCGACGCCTTCCTCCCCCGCGAAACCCCGCCGTCGTCCCCGGTTCCCGGCGGCGACCCGCTCCACGCCCAGCCGCCGCAGGACCCGCCGCTCTACCGCTACGACGTCAACGTCTTTGTGGACAACAGCGCGGCGGAAGGGGCTCCCATCATCGTGGAGGATCATCCGACCCTGACCAACCTGCTCGGCTGCATCGAACGGGAATCCGAACTGGGCGCGCTCGTTACCGATTTCACACTCATCAAGTCCGGCAGTCTGCACAAGGCCAACGGCGGCTATCTTGTCCTGCACATCGACGACGTGCTCCAGCATCCCGCCGCATGGGAAGGCCTGCTGCGCGCCCTGCGTTCCAATTCCGCCCGCATGGAAGACAACGGCGACGCCCCGGACTCCGCCATGCGTACCAAGGGCATCACTCCCGAGGCCCTGCCGCTGGACCTCAAGGTCGTGCTCATCGGCTGCGACGATCTCTATGAAACCCTGCTGGTCAACGACGACCGTTTCGGCAAGCTCTTTCGCATCAAGGCGCAGCTGGACGATGTGACCGAACGCAACGCCGCGGGCGTGCGCTACTATCTGTCCGTCATGGCCCGCATCATCCATGATGAAGCCCTGCTGCCGTTTGACCGGACGGCGCTTGCCTGGCTGGTGGATCTGGGTTCCCATATCTGCGAGGATCAGCGCCGCCTGTCGCTCAAGTTCACCCAGCTGCGGGAAATGATGCTCGAGGCCAACGCCCTGGCCGCCATGCGCAAGCAGACCGTGATCAATGCGGAAATTCTGGAGGAAGCCTACGCGGCCCGCGCCTACCGCGTGAACCTCATGGAAAGCATCTTCATGGAGGAATACGATCGGGAGATGATCAAGGTGCGGACCTCCGGCCACGCCGTGGGCCAGGTCAACGGCCTTTCCGTCATGAGTTACGGCGATTTTGAATTCGGCCTGCCCCACCGTATCGCCTGCACGGTGGGCGTGGGGCATGAAGGCATCATCGACCTTGAGCGCGAGGCCGAACTCGGCGGCCCCATCCATACCAAGGCCATGATGATCCTGAAAAGCTGTCTGACCAACCTCTTTGCCCGCCGCAAGCCGCTCGTCCTGTCCGGCTCGCTCTATTTTGAGCAAAGTTACGCGGGTATCGAGGGCGATTCCGCGTCCGGCGCGGAACTGGCGGCCCTGCTCTCCGCGCTGGCCGAAGTGCCCGTCCGCCTGGATCTGGCCTTTACGGGCGCCGTCAGCCATACGGGACAAATCATGGCCGTCGGCGGCGTCACCCGCAAGATAGAAGGCTTCTTCAAGGTTTGCGCCCGCCACGGACTCACCGGCACGCAGGGCGTGCTCATCCCCGCCGACAACGTGGATCACCTGATGCTGGCCCCGGACGTCCTTCAGGCCGTGGAAGAAAAAAAATTCGCCATCTATCCCATTACCAGCATCGAGGAGGCCCTGTTCCTTCTTACGGGGCTGCCCGCGGGCAAGCGGCGCAAGGACGACACCTTTACCCCCGGCAGTCTGTACGCGCTGGTTGATCGCCGTCTTGAGCAGCTCGGCGAATACGCCCAGAACGCCTTTGACACCGGACGGCGCAAGCGGCGCAGGAGCTGAACCGGCGCCCGAGACGCGCCTTTCCGTCCGCAGGGAGGAAAGCCCCCGCCGTTCGTGCGGGACGAGGCTTTCCTCCCTGTGTTTTTTCCCGGACCCGGGCATTTTCCCGCCGACGACGCCCGCGCGCCGTCCCTTCCCGCCGCGGTCATGGAAATAAACGCATTTTAATGAGGAAATCTTCACAAGAGTGTTGACTTGGTCACGCTGACTGCGTAATCAAACATAGACGGAATATCGACGGTATGACGCCGCCGACGGCCCCCCTCGACAGGAAATTTTCTGCCGTGCCACCCTCATCAGCTGATGTCATGCACACGAAAAACAAGAAAGAAGCGCTGCTTCAGGCCGCCAAGGAACTTTTCGGCGAATGCGGTTATGTGGAAACGACCTTCAAAAAAATTTCCGACCGTGCCGGCGTTGCCCTCGGCCTTCTGACGCACCATTACGGCAACAAGGAAAAGCTCTTTCTGGCATCCGGACTCGACGTGCTGGAGCATTTTCTGGCACGACTGAAAGAGGCGACGGCCAACGCCAATAACGGTTTTGACGCCGTCATGCGTTTTTGCAAGGCATATCTTGACTTTTCCATCGATCCGTCGTCCAACTGGCTTGTTCTGGTGCGCTGCTCGCCTTACAGCGACATGAAGACCAAAACCGACAGGGAGCTCATGGAAGCCAAGTTCGCCGAAGTGCCCGCCATGCTTACGGCCCTGCTGGAAAGCGGCGTGCGCGACGGCAGCCTTGTCGAACTGGACTGCAAGACAACGGCCCATGTCATCATGTCGCTCATGGTCGGCGCCAACCGTACACGGGTACTCTCGCCTTATGCCCCCCCGGATCTGTATGATGAAGCCCTTCTTTTCATCGCGCGATCCATCAAGGCCTGAACCCGCCCCCCAAACAGCAGAAACAAGACGTCCTGCGACTCCCCCCACCGCAGGAGCAAAAGGAGATTCCCCCCATGTCCTACGCTCAAAAGGTGATTGAAGATCTGAAACAGCGCTATGCGCACGAAACCGTATTCCTGCAGGCCGTGCAGGAAGTGCTGTCCACCCTCCAGCCCGCGCTCGACAAGGACGCCAAGTACGAAAAGAACAAGATTCTGGAACGTATCGTCGAGCCCGAACGCATCATCAGCTTCCGCGTGGAATGGGTGGACGACAAGGGCGAAATTCAGATCAACCGCGGCTACCGCGTGCAGTACAACTCCGCCATCGGCCCCTACAAGGGCGGTCTGCGTTTTCACCCCAGCGTCAACCTCGGCGTGCTGAAGTTCCTCGGCTTTGAACAGATCTTCAAGAACTCCCTCACGGGTCTGGCCATCGGCGGCGCCAAGGGCGGCTCCGATTTCGATCCCAAGGGCAAATCCGAAAATGAAGTGATGCGCTTCTGCCAGGCCTTCATGACCGAACTGTACCGTCACATCGGCGCAACCATCGACGTGCCCGCGGGCGACATCGGCGTGGGCGGCCGCGAAGTGGGCTACATGTACGGCATGTACAAGCGCCTCACCAAGAGCTATGAGGGCGTGCTGACCGGCAAGAACCTGCTCTTCGGCGGTTCGCTGGCCCGTACCGAAGCCACCGGCTACGGGGCCGTCTACTTCGCCCAGAACATGCTGGAAGATCGCGGCGAAACCCTCGAAGGCAAGAAATGCGCCGTTTCCGGCGCGGGCAACGTGGCCACCTATTGCTGCGAAAAGCTCTATCATGTGGGCGCCACGCCCGTGACCGTGTCCGACTCCCGCGGCATGATTCACGACGACAAGGGCATCAATGTGGAAGTGCTCAAGCAGGTGAAGGAAGTAGAACGCGCTTCCCTGACCCGTTACGCCGAACTCGTGCCCGGCGCGACCTACACGCCCGTCAGCGCCTACCCGCAGGGCCGCAACGCCGTGTGGAGCGTCCCCTGCTTCGCGGCCTTCCCCTGCGCCACGCAGAACGAACTGAACCTTGCCGACGCCGAAACCCTGCTCAAGAACGGCTGCAAGTGCGTGTCCGAAGGCGCCAACATGCCCTCGACCCTCGACGCCACCAACGCCTTCCTCAAGGCCGGCGTGGCCTACGGCCCGGCCAAGGCCGCCAATGCGGGCGGCGTGGCCACCAGCCAGCTCGAAATGCAGCAGAACGCGGGCATGCAGAGCTGGACGTTTGAAACCGTGGACGGCAAGCTCAAGGACATCATGGGCAACATCTTCCGGAACGCTTCCGAAACCGCCAAGGAATTCGGCCAGCCCGGCAACCTTGTGCTCGGCGCCAATATCGCCGGTTTCCGCAAGGTGGCCGACGCCATGATCGCCCAGGGCGTCCTGTAGTTCGCCACAGGAACGCTTTCGGGGAGGAGCGGGGCCTCGCCTCGTTTCCTCCCCCCATTCCCGGCATGTTCAGTTTGAAACGCATTGCGTTTCAAGCGCATACGGCCCGGCGTCTTGTGGAAGAACTCGTTTTTCCGCTCGCTTCGGGCCGGGGGATGGCGCATGCGGTCGTCGTCCCGCTCCTGAAATCAACGCCGAAAAGGCCGGAATCCTCTTGCAGGATTCCGGCCTTTTTTTGACGCAAGGGGCCCGGGTCAGGCGCGCGGCACACGCGCGGCTTTCCCCGGCTGCTCTACTAAGGCAGAAGACACATGACCTTTGAAAAATACTTGCCGCATGGCCTGTGTCCCCTCTGAAAAAGCATGTTGTGGAAAGGATGGAGGGCCTGGGGGGAACGCTCTACCACTGCTCGCGGTGAATTTTGGCGGGCTGCACGCGCTTGTCGGCTTCCGAAAAGGGCTGCGCCGGATATCCGAGGACAATCAGGGCGAAAGGTTCGACGCCTTCAGGAATCTTGAAGTATTCCTTGAAGGGAGCCTTGCGTTCCTCGCGGGGATGCAGGCCGCACCAGACGCTGCCGATACCCAGCGCGCGGGCGGCCAGCATCAGATTTTCCGTGGCGGCGGCGCAGTCCTGAATCCAGTATTCGGGATCGGCCGCGTCGCCGCAGACGACGACGGCCAGCTGCGCCTGCGCCGCCATCTTGGCATAGGGATGCATTTCGGCAACGGCCTTCAGATGTTCGGGCCGTCTTACCACGATGAATTGCCACGGCTGCTTGTTATTGGCGCTGGGCGCCAGCATGGCGGCCTTGAGCATGGTTTCCACATCGCCGTCGGCAATGGGCTGATCCGTGTACTTGCGAATACTGCGACGGGTAAAGAGCACTTCCAGAGCATCCATGACGCGTTACTCCTTGCTTGCGAATGTTTTTTTCCTGTTTTCCGTCCGTTAGAGCAATTTCAGTTTGAAACGCTGCGCGTTTCAAACCATACGGCCTGTCGTTTCGCGGAAAAAACGCGGTTTTTCCGCTCGCTTCGGGCCGGGCGGCGCTGTGCCGCCGCCTCGCGTTTCACCTTTTTCAAAGGTGAAACGCTCTAGAGCAATTTCAGTTTGACACGCCGTGCGTTTCAAACGCGTGTTACGCTCTCGCCGGGGACCTTCCTGCCCGTCTCGTTGAACGCGCATTCCCCGGCGCACAGCAGGCGCTCCAGCGACGGCACGTCATCGACGACGGCTACGGCGCCTGCGGCCTCCAGTTCGTCGCGGCCGCCGTAGCCGTAGGCCACGCCCACACAGGGCAGCCCCACGGCGTGCGCGCCCTCCACGTCGTATCGCCGATCCCCTGTCATGACGGCGTCGGCGGGCGCGACGGCATGCCGGGACAGGGCATAGCGCAGGACATCCGCCTTGTCATGCCGGGGGCCGTTCAGTTCCGCGCCGTATATACCGGTAAAAAAGGGACTCAGGCCGAAGTAGTCCATAATCCTCAGCGCGAAGACTTCCGGTTTGGAGGTGGCCAGATACAGCCGGGCCTGCACGGCCAGACGTCCGAGCATGCCGGATACGCCGGGATAGACGGCATTTTCAAACAGGCCGCGCTCGCTGAAATAGGCGCGGTAGAGGCTCACGGCCCTTTCCACATCCGCCGCGGAGGAGAAATGACGGGCAAAACTCTCGCGCAGGGGCGGGCCGATATAGGAGCGCAGTACCGCTTCGGAGGGCGCAAGCCCGAAACCGGCAAAGGCATGGCGCAGGGAATTGAGAATTCCCGGCGCGGAATCGGTAAGCGTGCCGTCCAGATCAAAAAAGATATGCCGCCTCATCAGCCGTCCCGCTCCGAAAGATAGCGTTCAAAACCGCCGAGGTCCTCGCAGACATAGGCGGGCTGCCGTTCAAGACCGGCGAGGTCCTCGCGCCGCGCCTCGCCGCTCAGCACAAGCAGAAAGTCGATACCCGCATTCTCGGCCAGTTTCTTGTCCGTGGACAGGCGATCGCCCACCATCAGCATGTCGTCCCTGTCATAGCGTTGCAGGAGCGAGGACAGCAGCACGGGATCGGGCTTGCCGAAAATGCGTTCCGGTTCCCTGCCCGTGGCGATCCGGTACAGGCCCAGCATGCTGCCCACGTCGGGCAGGGGACCTTCCGGCGACGGACAGACCAGATCGGGGTGGGTGGCGAAGAAACGCACCTGCGGCTGTTGCAGCAGCAGGGCCGATCGCGCCAGCTTGGCATAGGTCAGTTCCGTATCGTAGGCCAGAATGACGGCTTCCGCCGGTCCCTCGTCGCCCGCCTGCCGCAGCTCCGGCATGACGTCGCGCATCTGGCCCCGGAACTCCGTATTGCCGACCAGATAGGCGGAGGAAATGCCTTCCCGCCGCAAGAAGGCCACCAGCGGCGTCACGGGCGACAGCAGCTGTTCGGGACGGGCGGCGATACCCATGCCGTTCAGCTTGCGGATATAGGTGGAAGGCGACTTGGACGTATTGTTGCTGAGAAAGTAGAAGTCGGCATCGTCCCAGTGGCGGCGCACAAAGTCGACCGCGCCGGGAATGGGGATGGAACCAAGATAGATGGTGCCGTCCATATCAAGAACATAGCAGCGTTTTTTTACCATCAGGAATGCTCCTGCGACTGCGCCGGAGGGCGACGCTTTCCCTGTTATGGATTTTTGCGGACATGTTGCTGATACAACGGGAAGAAACGCGACGCAAGCGTCATGTGACGCGGCGTCGCCCGTCTTGACAGCGCTTGACAGGCACGAGTAGACAAGAAAAAAATACGCCCTTTCACCGTGCCGCCATGACGGCGCGGGCATTATGGAGGCAGAGTGAAACAGACCTCGGTAGTCATTATCGGCGGCGGCGCGACAGGGATCGGCATTCTGCGCGATCTAAGCATGCGCGGCGTCGACGCCGTGCTTCTGGAGATGGGCGGACTTGCCCACGGCACGAGTTCGCGCTTTCATGGCCTGCTGCACAGCGGCGCGCGCTATGCGGTCGGCGATCCCGAGTCCGCGCGGGAATGCATCGAAGAAAATATGATTATGCGGCGCATCGGCAAACAGTGCGTGGAAGAAACGGAAGGCTTTTTTGCCGCGCTGCCCGAAGACGATCCGGATTTTGCCGCGCGCTGGGTCACGGCCTGCAAGGCCGCTGGCATCGCGGCGGAAGCGGTGGACCCCGCGGAGGCCCGCCGTCTGGAACCGCGCCTTTCCCCGCGCGTCCGGGAAGTCTATCGCGTCCCGGATTCCTGCATCGACGGATTCCGCCTTGTCTGGCACAACGCCCTGAGCGCCCGCCGCCACGGCGGCGAGGTGCTGACCTATCATGAAGTGACGGCCATCCGTACCGAACAGGGGCGCGTCGTCGGCGTGGAGGCCCGCAACCGCATGACCGGCGAGACCGTAAGCATCGCCTGCGACTATATCGTCAATGCGGCCGGTTCCTGGTCCGGCGCCGTGGCCCGTCTGGCAGGACTGGACGTCGCCGTTTCCCCGGACAAGGGGACGCTCGTCGTCTTCAACCATCGCTTTACCTCCCGCGTGGTCAACCGCCTGCACAAGAGTTCGGACGGCGACATTTTCGTGCCGCACGGCTCCGTGACCATTTTCGGCACCACATCCACGCCTTCCAGCGATCCGGCCGACTGCACGCCCACCAGCGAGGACGTGACGCGCCTGCTGGACATCGGCGAACCGCTGTTCCCGGACCTGCGCGGCTACCGCATCCTGCGCGCCTTCGCGGGGACGCGGCCGCTCTACACGCCCAACAACGCGGCGGGCCGGGCGGCGAGCCGCAACTTCCATATCGTGGATCATATGGACGAGGGGCTGCGCGGCATGGCCAGCATTTTCGGCGGCAAGCTGACGACCTATCGTCTTATGGCCGAACGCATGAGCGATCTGGTCTGTCGTCGTCTGGGCGTCGCCACGCCCTGCCGCACGGCGGAGGAGCCCATCATTCCCGATCCCTCTCCCGAAACGCTGACGCGCGCGGCGCGCAGCTTTCCCGCCCACGGCATCAAGCTGGTGGCCGACCGTCTGGGCGACGCCTTCGGCGAGGTGGTCAAAAACGCCGCGCGGGAAACCGACAACGGCATGCTGTGCGAATGCGAAATGGTGACGGCTGCGGAAATCGAATACGTGGCCAATGACCCGGCGACGCACTCCCTGCACGACGTGCGCCTGCGCACGCGCCTGGGCATGGGCACCTGTCAGGGAACCTTCTGTTCGCTGCGGGCCGCGGCGGCCCTGGCGGAACGGCACGTCAGCTTTGCCCTTTCCCCCGTGCGGGACGTGCAGACCTTCCTTCAGGAGCGCTGGCGCGGCCTGCGTCCGGCCCTGTGGGACACACAGCTCAAGGAAAGCGAGCTGAACCGCGCCGTCTATCTTGCCACGCTCAACCTGGATGGAGCCTGTCGTGAGCAGAACAACTGATATCCTCGTCGTCGGCTCCGGCATGGCCGGACTCATGGCCGCCATCGTCGCCTGTTCCCAGGGCAAACGCGTCACCCTGCTTTCCCGCGGCTGCGGTTCGCTGAGCATAGGCAGCGGCTGCGTGGACGTTCTCGGTTACGCGAACGGCCGCCCCGTGGAAGGGAATCCGCTGGACGCCCTGGACGCCCTGCCCGAACGTCACCCCTACCGCCTTGTGGGACGCGACGGCGTCGCGCAGGCGCTCGCACTGCTGCGCGACGTCTGCGCCCGGCACGGCGCGCCGCTGGAGTCGTCCGCCGGGGGCAATCGCCGCGTGCCCACCATACTGGGAACGCTCAAGCCCACCTGGCTGACGCTGCCTTCGGGACGGGGCGAACTGCTGGAAAAGGCCGGATCGGCGCTGGTCGTCAGCGTCGACGGGCTCAAGGACAGCCATCCCGCGCTGGCGACGGCACAGTTGCGCCGCTATCCGCATCTTGCCGGTATCTCGTGGCATGAAGCCCATCTGGAAAATCCCATTCCCGGCGCGCACCGCAATCTCTCGCCGCTGGACATCGCCCGGTATGTGGAAAGCCCCGAGGGTGTTTCCTGGCTGACGGCCGGTCTGCGCAAGGCCCTGCGCGCCGCTCCCGCGGACGTGGTGCTGCTGCCGCCCGTCTGCGGTCTCGGCGACGCCGCATGGCAGGCCGTCTCCGCCGCCGTGCCCGTCCCGCTGATTGAAATGCCGACCCTCCCTCCGGGCGTGGGCGGCCTGCGCCTGTACACGGCGCTGAAGGACGAACTGCGGGAACACGATGTGGACATGGTGGAAAACGCCCGGATCACGGGCGCCGACTGCGACGGCAGGCGCTGCGCCGCCCTTGTGGCGGAAACGGCCTGCGGCCTGCGCCGCTTTGCCGCCAGGGCCTTTGTCATGGCCACGGGCGGTTTCATGGGCGGCGGCTTTCTTTCCTCTCCGGGGGAAGCGCGGGAAGCGGTATTCGGCCTGCCCGTGCTTCAGGCGGACGGCGCTCCCCTGCCCCGGCGGCCGGAAGACTGGTCCGACCGGGACATCTTCGGCAATCATGCCTTTGCCTCGGCCGGGGTCATGGTCGACGCCGCCATGTCGCCGCTGCGTCTCGACGGCATGCCCGCGCTGGACAACGTCTTTTTCGCGGGCCGCTCCGTGGGCGGCTATGATTTCGCTTCGGAAAAAAGCGGCAACGGCGTCGCCGTCGCCACTGCCTGGCGCGCGGCCCTGTCCGCGTGCGCCCAATGCTAGGGGACTTCGTCATGAGCACACATCATCCCACACCGGATGCCTGTATCGCCTGCACCACCTGCGTGGTCAACTGCCCCGTAGCCAGGGCGACGCCCAACTATCTCGGCCCGCGCCTCATAGGCCCGGCCTATGAGCGTTTCCGCCTGCTGGGGCTGGCCGAGGAAACATCGCTGCACTACTGCTCCAACTGCAAGAACTGCGATATTTCCTGCCCGCACGACGTGCCGGTATCCACCTTCAACATGATGGCCCGGGCCGAATACTGCCGCGCCCACAAACCCGCCCTGCGCGACTGGGTACTGGGACACGGCGAACTGCTGGCAAAACTGCTGCGCCCCCTGCCCGCCGGACTCAAGAACTTCGGCATGCTCAATCCGCTGACGCGCAGGATACTGGACAAGTTCGGCATCTCGGCCGACGCGCCCATGCCCGCCTTTGCTCCCGCGCGTTTCCGCGATCAGCTGGCCCGGACCTATCAGGGCATGCAGCCCCGCAAGGTGGCGCTCTTTCCCGGCTGCTTCATAGACATCTATGATCCGCAAACCGGCTTTGATCTCGTCTGGGCGCTCAACCGGGCGGGCTACGAAGTGATCATTCCCCGGGAATTCTCCTGCTGCGGCCTGCCCATGATTGCCAACGGCTTTGAAAACGACGCCAGAGCCAACGCCGCGCGCAACCTGCGCGCCATGCGGCGCATGCAGGAACAGGGCATTCCCGTCCTTTCCTCCTGCCCGAGCTGCGTGCTCATGCTCAACCGGGACGTGCCGGAATTCTTCCCGGACCTCGTGCAGAAGACCTGTACGCCGCGCGTGCTCGACGCCCAGGCGTTCCTGCTGGACTGCGTGGAGCGCGGCGAACTGCGGCTCATTCCCGAAAACGACTGCGCCGAACGCGTCGTCTACCATGCCCCCTGCCATCTGCGCGCCCAGGGAGGCGGGCTGCCGGGCTATGAGCTTCTGCAGCAACTTCCCGGCATCCATGTCGAAAATGCCGATGCCGGCTGCTGCGGCATCTCGGGAAGCTACGGCTTCAAAAAGGAAAAATACGCCATCGGCATGGAAGTGGGGGCTCCCCTCTTCGACAAGGTGCGGCGCAGCGGCGCCGGACTGTCCAGCTCGGAATGCGGCACCTGCCGTCTCCAGCTGGAACACGGCGCGCACAGGCCGAGCGTCCACCCCGTTACGCTGTTGCGGCGCGTCCTGGAAAAAACAACCTAGAACGCATTGCCTTTGAAAGCGGCACAGCGCCGCCCGGCCCGAAGCGAGCGGAAAAACCGCGCTTTTCCCGCGACACGACAGGCCGTCATGGTTTGAAACGCACCGCGTTTCAAACGGAAAAGACCCCGGACCGGCAAGGGGGGAAGCCGCTCCCGCCTTCGGGCGCACGACGGTTTTCCCCCTTCGCCGGATGTCCGCCGCGCCGTCGGCGCGGCGGCAGGCCGCTTCCCGGGCAAGGCAGGCGCGGCCCTCGTGAAAGAGCCGCAGCATTCTGCCTTGCTCTCACTTTTGAACCCGTGTATGGTCAATGCCATGAAACAACTTTGGGCGCCGTGGCGCATACAGTATATTCTGGGCCCCAAGCCGGACAGCTGCGTTTTCTGCCTTCCCGAGGGACAAGAGGAAGATCGGGAACGCCTGATTCTGCACAGGGGGACCCACGCATTCGTGGTCATGAACAAATTTCCCTACGCCAACGGCCATCTCCTTGTTTGCCCCTACAGGCATGTCATGGCGCTGGCCGATCTGACCCGGGAAGAAGCGCATGACGTCATGGACATCATGCAAGCCTGCATGCCGATCCTGCAAGAGCACTTCCACTGCGAAGGAATCAATGTCGGCCTCAATCAGGGCGAAGCCGCCGGCGCGGGCATCAGGGAACATCTGCACTTTCATCTCGTCCCGCGCTGGAACGGCGATTCCTCCTTCATGGCGGTTCTGGATGAGGTTCGCACCATACCGCAGCACCTGCTGGAGACCTACGACGCGCTCACACCGTTGTTTCGCGAGGCTTTCAAGCACAATGCCCATTCCTAGCGCGAGGAGGTTCACATGCGCTACATCAAAGTGCTCCTGATGGTTCTTCTCATCTTCCTGGCACTGGTCTTCTTTTTCCAGAACCAGAAGCCCCTTTCCCAGGAGATGGTGCTTACGCTCAACCTCTTCTTTGTTCCGCCCATGTCGTCCATATCGCTGCCGCTTTATTTTGTGGTGGCAAGCGCCTTTGTCGTCGGCGCGGTACTGGCGACCTGTTTCTTCTGGTGGAACAAGGTTTCCATGTCCACGCGCCTCATGACCAGCAAGTGGCGTGTGCGCAGCCTTGAAAAGGAACTGCTCAAGGCGCAGAAGGCCATCGCCACCCAGGACAAGCGGGAAGCGATTCTGAAGGCCAAGGCCGCCCGGGAGGAAAAGAAGGAAACTCCCGCCATCGAAACCGCCGCCGCTCCCGTGCCGGAAACCTCCGGGCAGGCCGCCGCTTCCGCTCCGGCCGCCGCCGCGCCCATGGCATCCGAAGATCTGGTGCCCAATCCCGACAACCGCTAACATCTTTTCCGCTCCTGTTTTCAAGCGGCGTTTTTGCTGGCGGACCATGCGCCCCACAAAGACGCCGCTTTTTCTTCCATTTTTCCAACCCTCCGCCCCACGCCTATGCCGGAACCCACTGTCAAGATGACGCCCATGTTCGAGCAGTACATGCGCATCAAGGAAGACTACCCTGATGCGCTGCTCTTTTATCGTATGGGCGACTTTTACGAGCTGTTTTTCGACGACGCCGCCACAGCCGCCCGGGAACTGCAAATCGCCCTTACCAGCCGCAGCCGCGACACGGCAAACCCCGTCCCCATGTGCGGCGTGCCCTGGCATGCCGCGCAGACCTACATCGCGCAACTGGTGGACAAGGGCTATTCCATCGCCATCTGCGAACAGACCGAGGACCCCCGCGCCGCCAAGGGACTTGTGCAACGCGCCGTTACCCGCGTCATCACCCCCGGCACCGTTCTTGACGACGCCAACCTTTCCGCCGGCAGTCACACCTATCTCGGCGCCGTCTTTTTCGAGGAGGACAGCGGCCGCAAGGAAGGCATGGGCGCGTTTGTCTGGGCCGACATTTCCACCGGCCAGTGGTCCGGCGTGGAATTTCGCAAGGCCGTGGACATCTGGCAGTGGGTGCAAAAGATTGCCCCGCGCGAACTGGTGCTTGCCGAAAGTCAGAGCGCGCCGCCCGCGAACCTGCTGGAAGGCGTGCGCTTCGTGCGCCTGCCGGATCAGCATTTCGATCTGCGCCGCTCCACCGAGCGCGTTCTCGCCGCCCAGGGGGTTCAGGAACCGGCGGCCCTGGGCCTCGGCGGCAAGAATGCCCTCATGCGCGCCTGCGGCGGCATTCTCGCCTATCTTGAGCAGACGCAAAAATGCAGTCCCAGCCAGCTCCAGCCCTTCCGTCCCCTCAATCTGGGCAAGCGTCTGCTCATTGATGAAATGACGGAACGCAATCTCGAAATTTTCCGCCGCCTCAACGGTCGCAAGGGCAAGGGAACCCTGCGTCATGTCGTCGACGCCACCGTGACGCCCATGGGCGGCCGTCTGCTGGAGGACATGTTGCGCCATCCCTGGCGCGACGCCGCCGTCATTGCGCGCATACAGGACGCCGTGGCCTTCCTGCACGACGACGACACACGACGCGAAGCCCTGCGCGAGGCCCTGCGTCACGTCTATGATATCGAGCGCCTTTCCACGCGCATCACCCTTAATCGCGCCATGCCCCGCGATTTTCTCGCCCTGGGCAACAGCCTCGCCGCCCTGCCCGGCGTTCTCCAGAGTCTGACGGCGCCGTCAGACACGACCTATGCCACCGAGGCCCGGCAGAACGGCGATCATCTGCCCCCCGCTCTCTCGGAAATCGTCCGCCGCTGGGACGGCTTTGACGACTGCGCCGAGCTGCTCGCCCGCGCCATCGTCGATGCGCCGCCCGCCGTCATCACCGACGGCGGGCTTTTTCGCCCCGGCTACGACGAGGAACTCGACGCCATTCTTGATCTGGTGGAGCATGGCGAGCAAAAACTTCAAGCTCTTCTTGAAAAAGAACAGAAGACCACCGGCATCGCCAAGCTCAAACTGGGCTACAACCGCGTTTTCGGCTATTACTACGAAGTCAGCCGCGCCGCCTATGCCGGTCCCATGCCGGACCATTTCATCCGGCGGCAGACGCTGGCCAATGCCGAGCGCTTCACCACGCCCGAACTGAAAAGTCTGGAGGAGGACATCCTTTCCGCCGCCGAACGCCGCAAGACGCTGGAATATTCCCTGTTCCAGCAGTTGCGCGCCCGGATGGCCGCCCAGCGGGAACGCCTCGTCCACATGGCGGACATGCTGGCACATCTGGACTACTGGCAAAGTCTGGCCCATGTGGGACGGCGCAACGGCTGGTGCCGCCCCGTACTGGACGGCAGCGCCGACCTTGACATCCGCGACGGACGCCATCCCGTGGTCGAGGCCATGATCGGTGCGGGTTCCTTTGTGCCCAACAGCGTCACGCTGGACAAAAAGCGGCGGCTCTGCCTGCTTACGGGCCCCAACATGGCCGGCAAGTCAACGGTCCTGCGACAGGTGGCCATCATCTGCCTTCTGGCGCAAATGGGGAGCATGGTTCCGGCCTCCTCCGCGGTCATCGGCATGACGGACAAGATATTCAGCCGGGTGGGCGCTTCCGATAATCTGGCGCAGGGACAAAGCACCTTCATGGTGGAAATGATGGAAACCGCGCGTATCCTGCGGCAGGCCACCCGCCGCAGCCTGATCATTCTGGATGAAATCGGTCGCGGTACCAGCACGTATGACGGCGTGGCCCTGGCCTGGGCCGTGGTCGAGGACCTAGCCTCGCGTTCCAACGGCGAACTGCGCACCCTCTTTGCCACTCACTATCATGAACTGACGGCGCTCGAAGGGCAGGTGCCCGGCGTCTTCACCATGAACATCGCCATCCGCGAACATAACAACGACATTCTTTTTCTTCACAAGCTGGTACCCGGTCCGGCGGATCGCAGCTACGGCGTGGAGGTGGCCCGGCTGGCGGGCGTTCCCGCTTCCGTCGTGCAGCGGGCCCGCGCCATTCTTGCCGAACTGGAACGGGGCAAGGACGGCAGACGACCGCCCGAACCCCGCATGACGGCCGTCCCCCTTCCCGGGCTTTCCCTGCCCTCCCCCGCAGGCCCGCCCCCTCAGGAAAAGGCCGTTCCCCATATTTCGGCCCTGCCGCCGCAGGGAGAACATCCGCTGGTCCGCCTGCTGCGCGACGTCGATCCCGACAGCCTCACGCCCCTGGAAGCGCTGCGTCTCATCAGTCAGTGGCACAAGCTCTGGGCCGAGGACCCGGCCGATCCCGCCACGCCGCCCCCGCTGGAAGGCATCGACGACATTTCCCCCGAGGAGGTTCGCCATGAGTGAAGCCAATCCATGGTCCGTCATTCAGAGCATTGCCGAACGCCGCATTGCCGAAGCGCAGGAGCGCGGGGACTTCGACAACCTGCCCGGCACGGGCAGACCTCTCCGGCTGGAAGACGACAGCGCCGTGCCCGAGGAACTGCGCATGGCCTACAAGGTGCTGAAAAATGCCGGATGCCTGCCGCCGGAACTGGCCGACCGCAAGGAAATCAATACGGTCGTTGACCTGCTGGAACACTGTCAGGACGAGCGCGAACGCGTCCGTCACATGCAGCGGCTGCGCTTTCTGGTTATCCGCGCCAAAATGCGTTATCAGCGCCCCCTGCATCTGGAGGAAGACGATCCCTATTATGATCGCCTGCTGGAAAAGTTGCAGGCCGCCCACGCGGAACCCTCCCGGCCCGGACGCCCCGGGGGCGACGCATGAAAAAAAGCGTCATCACAACAATCACCATCGGTATTCTGGCCCTTGGCGGTATCGGCGGCGGCCTGTTCCTCCAGAACAGGACCGAGCAGCTCATTCAAAACGAAATCGCCCGAATCAGCGCCCCGTTCCCCGGCCTTGAGCGGGCGTCATGCGACGACGTCCGCGTCTCCTTCCTGCAACGCACCGTCGCCATTTCCAACCTGCGCCTCAGCGGTCCCAAGGGCGAGCTGCGCTGCCGCGAACTGGTATTGCGCCCCGCCTTTTCCGCCATGCTGGCGGCGGGAGTCCCTTCCCTGCGTTCCCTGCTGCTGCCGGACTCCGGCCCTGTCGTCATGGGCGACATGGAAGCGCGGGACATGGCGACGCACGCCGTTCTGCCCATCCTTCCCCAGATGCCGGACAGCCCGACACACACCCTGGAAGCGGAGCTGGCGACGCTGACCCTTGTCGCCGTACAGCTGGACGGCCGCCACTTCGCGGCGCTTCTGAACGGCGACACTCCTCCCCTTCGGGATGTTGCCGGACAATCCGGAGCCGCCCTCATGGACGCCGCGCGCATACGTCTGCGCCGTGTGGAGCCGATCCCTTCCACCCTGACAATGGAGAGGCTGCGTCTGCGCGATGTCGTCACGGGTCCCGGCGCGGCTCTTCTTGAGATCGAACGTCTTTCCGACGTCGACGCGGACACCGAAAAAAGCTGGGCGCGGCTGCGTCTGACGGAAATCTCCATCCCGCCGACGGTTCTGGATGCGATTGCTCTCAACGGGCTGTTCAGCTTTGACGAGCTGACACAGGCGCTGGCAGAATCGGGAGAAAACCTTTGCCGCACGCTGACGATGGAAGACGGCAAATTTGCCTTTCCTCCATCCCCGGCCGAATCCACGTGCGTCGTCAAGCGCGTCTTTATCGAATCGCGCGACACGCCGCAGTATTTTCAGATCCAACTGGATCGGCTGCGAATAGCGCCCTATCTGGCGTTGCCGAAAGACGGCCCGCTGTCTATTCCGGGCATAGCCATGCTGCAGCTTGACTTCAGCTGGAAACATGAGCAGCGCGGCAGGCTGTTCCGTGAAGATGTCTCCCTCTCCGCAGCCGATATGGGCCGCCTGACCATCGAGCTGGAACATGATTTCGATTTTTACAATCTGTCTTCCGACGCGGACCTTCTGTCCCTGCCGGGCGCGCGACTCGGCAAGGGCTTCCTGCGCTATGAGGACGAGGGAGGCATAGGCCGCATGCTGGCCGCCCGCATCCGCGACAGGAAAGAACTTCCGCAGGTGGACGCACTGGCGGCGCAGCTTTCCGCCCTCTTCCCCGGCCGGAGCAACCAGGGACTTGTCGACGCCCTGCGCACGACCCTGCTCACTCCCGGCACGCTGGAACTCCGCCTGCGCGACGACATGAGGACGACAGTCTTCGACCTGCTGGCTTCCGGCGAGCCCGGACGCAGGATTGACGCCTCCGCCGTTCCCGGAAAAGAAAACGTCAAGGAACAAATCCTTCGTTTTCAGATACAGTAGCCCCTTGCACGATGCCCATCAGCCCACACACCCCGCACAAAGGAGACACCATGAAAAAGGCAGCCATCACAGGAATCGTCATCGGCGCACTGGCCCTCGGCGTGACAGGCGGCAATCTTGTCGTCTCGCAGATGCTCGAAAACCGCATCCGTGACAGCCTCGGCAATCCCCCCTCGGGAATGCAGGCGCAATGCGACGACGTGTGCGTCTCGTTCCTGCGGCGCTCCGTCACCCTCTCCAATCTGCGCCTCAGCGTGCCCACGGGAGAACAGAACTGCCGGGAGCTCGTCCTGCGGCCCTCCTTCTCCCTGCTGCTGGCGGGGAGCTTTCCCTCCCTGCGCTCCACGCTGCTGCCGGAGTCCGGCCCTGTCGTCATGGGCGACGCCACCGTGCAGGATATGCAACTGCGGACCGTTCAGACCGGCGACGACCCCGCAGCCACGCTGAAAACGCTGAACGCATCCGGCGTTTTCCTGAACGCCGACCTGTTCGCCGAGATCCTGCAAGGCAAAAGGCCCGCCCCGGAAGACCTTGTCGGGAAAGCCGGAGTCGAGAGTATCGACGCCGTGCAGCTTCGCCTGCAACCGATGGCGACGGACCCCTTTGTAAAAGGGGTGGAATCCATCAGGCTGCGAAACATCGTTCTGGGGACCAGCGCCAAGCTTGTCGAGATGACGCAACTGCAGGTCTTCGGCATAAACAAGAGTCCCGACGCATCGCTGTCGCTGCTGCGTCTGACGGATATTGCCCTTCCGCCGGAACTCTCCAAACGGATTCTTTCCGGCGCCGCTCGCCCCGCGGACTTTGAACGGGCCCTGATGGCGATGGATCATCCCTTCTACAGGACCCTGACGCTGGAAGAGGGGCAAATCATCCTCGACGGGCAGTCAATGGGATGCCGGCGCATTTTTCACGACTGGCGCAGCACGGCTCCCATGCATTCCATCAGCAAGATCGAACAGCTGAACCTTCCGGCAGAAGGCCGCCTGTCCGTCCCCGGCCTGAAGCGGCTGATTATCGATATGGACGGAGAACACCTGCAACAGGGCGCGCTGTTCCTCGACAAGGCGACCGTCAACGTCGCCGACATAGGCACGCTCGCCATCGAGGCGGAACACAATATAGATGTTTTCCAGCTGAATCCCGACGACAGCAACAGCGCTCTCCAGCTGCTCGGCGCGCAGTTCAGGAAGGCATACCTGCACTATAAAGACAAGGGCGGCATAGCCCGCCTGCTGGCGTTGTTCATCACCAGAAAGGAATCCATCTCCCAGGTGGACGCCATAGCGGCGCAGATTCCCGCGGCGCTCCCCGGAGAGATCAACAAGCCGCTGGTCGACGCCCTGCGTACGACCCTGCTCACCCCCGGCACGCTGGAACTCCGCCTGCGCGACGGCATGACCATGACGGCGCTCGACATGATGGATATCAACGTCATCGGACGCATGTTCGAGGTCTCCGCCGTTCCCGGCAAGACCTCCGTCAAGACACAGATTCTCTCCGTACTCGAACAATAGGTATTTTCCAGTTTGAAACGCGTTGCATTTCAAACCATACGGCCTGTCGTTTCGCGGAAAAAACGCGGTTTTTCCGC
>CAJMRA010000003.1 GCA_905215675.1 uncultured bacterium
TTCCCCGCCGGGAACGGGGCACAGGCAAAAAAAGGGCGCCGATCCCCATGATCGACGCCCTGCACGGAGGGTAAACAGCAATCTGTTTTCGGGATGCTCCCCGCCCGCAAGGGCGGGGGGACATGCCGCGTGGCGGCATAGCGGACGCGGGCGCTCCATCCCGCAAGCGCCGACGTATATCTTTCCGGGGGCCGGAAGCCCCCGGAAATTTTTTCCCGTTACCGCTTCATGCCGATAACGGTTTCCAGCATGGTGTCCACGGTCGTGATGATCTTGGAGTTGGACTGGAAGCCGCGCTGGCAGGTGATCATGCGCACCAGTTCGGTCGTCATGTCCACGTTGGAGTTTTCAATATTGAAGGCCATGGTTTCGCCGAAGCCGTTGTCCCCGGCCGCGCCGATGCGCGGTTCGCCGGAGTCGGCGCTCTGGCTGTAGAGGTTGCCGCCTTCGCGGCGCAGGCCCTGATAGTTGTGGAAGTCGTACATGGTGATCTGGTACAGGGCCAGCGTCTGGTTGTTGTCATACACGCCGTAGACAACGCCGTTTTCATCAATGCTGTAGGAACTCAGGATACCGGAGCCGTAGCCGTTCTGGCTGCGGTACTGCTCGACGATGGAGTTGCTTTGATTGCAGGCGGTGGCGTCGGCCTGAACAACGGGATCCACCATGAGCGCCATCGTCTTATAGTCGGCAGGATCGTCCGAGAGTGTCGCAGTCGGAGGCGTTATTTCGTCACCGTTATTCGGCTTCGTAGTCGTGGTGTCGATGATCCAGTCGCCGCCGGTCTTCAGGCCGAGGTCCAGTTCAATGATATTCTGCTGGGCAGTGGAATTGGGGTTGGTAGCGTTGCCGTCATCATCCCAGACATGATCGGCGCCGGGGACGCCGTTCCAGTTGGCCGTGAAGGTCGGGAAACCGTTGCTGGAGAACTTGGTGGGCGACCAGGCTCCCAGGTTGATATCGGTGCCATTCATGACAGCTTTGCCATTATAGGTATAGGCCGACTGGTTGACCATCTTCCCGGAGGCGTCGAAGATCAGCACCCCGGTCATGAGCATACCGGCGGCCTTGGTGCCTTCAAAGCCCGTGCGCATGTCTTCCTCGGGATTCATGGTCACGATATATTCGTAGGCCTTGTAGCCGGCGGGCAGGTTGGCAATGGATTCGGAGTTCACCTGATCATAGTAGATGGTGAGATCATGGGTCTTGCCGCCTTCGTCATAGACGGCAATGGTGCTCTGGTACGCGGACGCCGTATCGGCCAGCGGCTCGATATTCTGCGGGTCGGAACCGTCCCAGCGGGAGAACAGGCCCAGCGTGGCGTTTGCGGTTGCGGCCATGGAGGACTTGTCAAAAGTGGCTACGTCGTCCACCAGACCGACGATATTCTTGACGCTGGAGGTACGCTGCGGGATGCAGTTCCAGCTGTCCAGAATGATGTCGGTGGGGGAACCCTTGCCCACGAAGGCCGATTCCACCTTGGAACCGTCGGATATGCCGGCCGCCGCATCGTCAGGCTTGAAGGACAGGGCGTTCTTTGAGGTATTGTCCACGGCCCAGCCCTGCAGGCGCATGCCCTGCGGATTCACCAGTTCGCGGTCTTCGTTGAAATAGAAGTCGCCGGCGCGGGTATAGAAAATCTGTTCGGAATTGGCCTTGCGCACGCCGAAGAAGCCGTTGCCGTCAATGGCAAGGTCCGTGGCGGAGTTGGTGGTTTCAAACGCGCCCTGCGAGAAGTCGCCCAGCACCGCGTACACGCTGGAACCCGCGCCGATCTGGGTGGGGCCGCTGGCGCTGGAGCCGGACAGATACAGGTAGTCGTTGAAATCCATGCGCTGCGACTTGAAACCCAGCGTGCTGACGTTGGCAAGGTTGTTGCCGATGACGTTCATGTTCTTGCTGTGGGACTGCAAACCGGAAACGCCCGTCCACATGCTCGCCGAAAGACCGCTCATAATTCTTTCCTCCGTAGGGAAAAACAGATTGCTGCTGTTTATCTGAAAAATATGTGATGGGGGAGGGGATTACTCCCCCGGAAAATCATCAGGCATTAGCGCCGGAACCGCTTGTCGTGCCGGAAGCGTCGGCATTCCCCGTGGAACCGCCCGTCGTGCCGGAGGCGTCGGCGTTTTCCGTGGAATCGCTGCCGGAATTCGTCGAGCCGGAACCGGAACCGCTGCCGGTATTGTCGCCTTCGGAACCGTCCGTCGCCAGCGTCGGACGGCTGGAGGAGACAAGTTCCACATCGGACAGCGTCATTGTCTGGCCGCCGGCAAGGCGCAGGTAGATGGTGCTGCCGTCGCGCAGAATATCCGACACCTTGTCGGCCACCATGGGCGTACAGAGAACGGCCTCGCCGCTCGAATCCAGACCGGAAACGGATACCGTATAGGTGCCGTCGGCCACGGATTCCCCGGCGTTGTTCTTGCCGTCCCACTGGAACTTGAAGATCGTGCCGGAACTCTGGGCGTCCAGATTTTCCACGTAGACCACGCTGCCCGAGCTGTTGCGGACGGTAATGGTGGCCCCGGCCGTGGGACCGTTGAAGGAGTAGTACAGGGGAGTAACTTCGGAGACGGTCGTTCCATCGGCGTTTGTCGTGCTGGTCTTGCCGACGACGTTGCCCACGGCCGTGACGTACTTGCCGATGTAGTTGGTGGCGCTGAACATCTGCTGGTTGTTGGTGGCGTCCGTAAGACCTTCCATGCTGGTGTTCAGGTTCATCAGCTGTTCAAGGCTGGAGAACTGGGCCATCTGGGCGATGAATTCCTGGTCTTCCATGGGATTCAGGGGGTCCTGATTCTGGAGCTGCGTTACCAGCAGCTGGAGGAATTGTTCCTTGCCCAGTTCGTCGGAGCTGGTTGAGTTGTTGCTGACCGCCTGATTGAATTCGTTCTGGGTCTGCGTCAAGATGGAATTGACATTTGCCATGACCGTACTCCCCTCACAAGATACCGTTTGAACCTATGCCACCACGTTTAGCCGCCGTGTGGCATATATTGCCGTTTGTCCTGTATCTTGCATGGACTGTGCCAAACCGTTATTTTCCTGATTTATCGGGCTATTACGGACCATAGCGAGGTTCCGAAGGCGGGCAAGTTCTTCCCGGCGGGCATCCTGTTCCGCCCAGGTGTTGTGCTGCTGCATGTTCTGCCAGCCGCCGTCGGCCTGCTGGTTGTTGTTCTGGTTCTGGAGCTGCACTTCGATCTTGTCGATCTTCACGCCCTGCTGTTCGAGCTGGAGGCGGATGGCCTCGGCCTGCTGCTGCATGGCCTGCATGGTCTCGGTCTTTTCCGTACGGATCTGGGCGCTGACCTCACCGTTGCGCGAACTCAGCGTGATGGCGATGCTGCCCAGCTCCACGGGGTTGAGTTGCAGATCAAGGCGCGTGCCGCCGTTGCGCAGGGCGGAGAGCAGACCGTTCTGCACCTGCTGGGCCGCCTGCTGCGAGAGGTAGGGGCCCACCTCGACGCGCGCTCCTGCGGAGAACTGCTGCTGCCCGGCAAGCTGGTGCAGCGTCGCAAAGGCCGTGCCCATGACGCCGTCGGTACGGTAGGAAGAGGTCATGCCGCCTGCCGAATCCGTCGCCTTGACGCGGGAAAGCAGCGACGACCAGGGATCGTTCTTGTTGCCGTCGGGAGTGTTCCGGCCCTTGCCGTCCTGATTGCCGCCGGCAAGGTGCTGCTGCGCGTCGCCCTGGGCGTACTTGCCGACATGCTCGAAGCCGTCGGGCAAATCCGTTCCCTGGGCGTTCTTGCTGACGGCCTCGTTCAGCTTGGCGTCGCCGCTCTGTTGCAGGGCTTCCGTCAGCGTGCCGTGCGAGTTTTCCTGCACGGTTTCCTTGATCATGGTCTTGCTTTGTTCCACTTCGCGGCTCTGGTGGCTTTCGGCTTCGCGTTCCTTCTTCATGCGGTCGCGCGCCTTGCCGATGACCGTCTTGACCGTGGCTTCGGCGGCGTCGTCGAGCTTTTGCTGCTTGAGCGCCAGCTGTCCCAGATGATCCTGCGCCGGGGCGAGCAGGGCGTTCATCTGCGTCTGATTGAGCGTCAGGCTGTCCGCGCCGCCGAACAGGGACTTCATCTGTCCAAGAACGCTGTCGGGCAGATTCAGGGCCTTGCCCAGAGACAGCAGATCATCCTGAGAAATATTGATTTCCGCCGTGGCGTCCAGCTGGGACAGCGCCTGCGCGATACCCGCCAGCGCCTGCTGGGCGTGGCCGTTGCGCATGAGATCCAGCGTCTGATCCGTCAGCACGCCCGAGGGATCAAGCTGATTCAGCAGCCCCGTCAGCGACGAAACGTCGTCGTCCGTCAGCGAGGGCTTTTCGTTGAGTTGCAGGCTTGCCAGCACCTGACCCAGCGTCGCGCCGTCGGGCTTGTCGGCCAGCACATCAAAATTCGAGAGGGCGTCTTCGGGCGCGCCGGCCTTGAGCAGCTGGCCGCGCAATTCCGTCAGTTCCGTCTTGGTGAAGCACACTTCATCCAGCGTGAAGGTAACGCCGTTGGAGCTGATGCGGGGGTTGTAGGGCCCTGTGATCAGCGGATTGGCGGTCTGCGAAACCGCGCGCTTCTGCTTTTCGTCGTCTTCCAGCGCTTCCTGCATGAGATCGTTGAAATCACTGTCAGCGCCGTAATCGACCGCGGTAAAGCCCGCCGTATCGAACAGGGACCACGCCGATGCCTGAGAACTGAAAGTAGGAATAAATTGCATGTTACACTCCTTGCGTCAGCTACTGTTTCAAGGAGCATACCAAGTTTAGCCATGCCTGATTTTATTGATTTTTTTTGAAGGTCATACGGCCGGAACGGCAAGTCTTGCCCATGGGCGTTTCACCTTTTTCAAAGGTGAAACGCTCTAAAAAAACCTCCCGCAGGGCGGGAGGTTTTTCATTTATGCAAGAAAGGGCGGGCATTGCCCGCGGCGGCTGGGGCGCGGGGATATCAGGAGGCGGCGGGAGTGCCGTAGATGTCGCGCATGGTCTGGAGGAGGACGCGCAGGCGCTGGGCCCAGCTGTGGCAGCGGAGGACGCGGGCGCGGCCCGCTTCCAGAATGCGGCGGCGTTCATCGGGATGATCCAGATAGTGGCGCACGAGATCGGGAATTTCGTCCGGCGAGCGGTAGCAGACCATTTCCCCGGGTTCGAAAAGGGCTTCCATCTGGGGCCGCCAGTCGGTGAGCACGAAGCCGCCCGCGGCGGGGCCGTCGAAGATGCGTTGATTGACGGCTCCCTTCATCTGCTTGCTGGTGCAGTTGAAGTTGATGGCCGAGTGGGCATAGAAGCGCGGCAGTTCGTCGTAGTAATTAATGATGCCGTGATAGCGCGGTTGCGGCGTGTCGTGCCGGAATTCGATTTTCCAGCCGTCGTCGCCCACGATGAGCGGATGGAAGGGAAGCAGCCGCCGGACGCAGCCGTTGCGATAGACGCGGGTGGCCTGCCAGGTCAGGGCCGTTTCATAGGCGAGCCGCTCCTCGTTGTCGGTCAGGGCCATATAGCTGGCGTAGTCTTCCGGGCGGCGGCGCTTGAGAAATTCCGGTATGGAATGGGAATCGTCGTCCATGAATTCCCGCGCCGAAGCGCGGAAGGTCCGCAGCAGGGCGCGCGGCAGTTTGGTTTTTTTCAGGCGCGTGCCCACCTTGTAGACCATGGAATTGCCCACAAAGGAGACGTCGGCTTTCCATGAGGCCGGAACCGGCTTCGAGGACGGGCGGAACCGTTCGAGATCGGTTCCCAGCGGCAGATAGAAGGCATGGGGGAACCCGGCCGCGTGCAGGCTGTCCACGTTGTCGGCATCGTAGGTGAACAGGGCCGTCCACGGGGAAATGCACTTGCTGTAGAGGTGGATGATGAGGTGGGGATTGTCCACGAACCACGAAGCCAGCGGCAGTTGCAGGCGCGCCAGCAGATCCATGAGGACGCCCTCGATATCCACGCCCATGTGGTTGAGGGTGAGACAGCAGTCGGGATGAAAGGAAAGGACGGCTTCCAGCAGCTGGCGCACAAAGTCGCCCTGCGCCACTTCGCCTTCGCCGATGAGCACGAGCTTGTAGGGCAGTTTGAGCTGTTCGCAGGCGCGCTGCACTTCGCCCATGAGAAAGTACTTGCTGGTGAGCAGCAGCAGTCGGGGGATGGCTTCCCGGAAGCGGGGGCGCACGGCGCGTCCCCAGAAGTCGAAGTCCGCGCTGGCGGCGAGCTGTTCGCGCAGCCAGCCGTAATAGGGGCGATCGAGGCGCTGATAGAAGGGCAGCGGCAGCGGCAGCAGGGGGCGTCCCCCGTGGGCGGTCTGCCAGTGGGTCAGGATGGTCAGCGCGGCCCGGGGATCGCTTTCGCGCACGATGAGCAGGCGTTCGCTCAGGGCCGGAGGAAGATCGGCCAGCGAGGCGGTAAGTTCCTGGAGATCCGTTTCCTTTTCCACAACGGCCACGGGGCCGTCGTGGTCGTCGAGCAGCTGGCGCAGGGCGTAGCCCAGCCCCGCGCCCAGAAGGACGGGGAGCGCGTCCGGGCGTCTGGCGGCGCTGCGGGCCATATTGCGTTCCCGCTCCGGCCCGCCGGGACCGAGCATGACGAGATCGCGCCCGTTTTCGTGGGCGACAATATCGCGGAGGCGGCCGTTTTCGTCGTACTGCGCTTCAAAGCGGCAGGGCTGCGGCATGGACTAGACTCCCGCGGCCGTATTGGGAACAACGATGATGTCTTCCTGACTCAGCCGGAAGCAGACGTTTTCAAACTGGCGTTCCACCAGCATATACGCCTTGCCGATGGAGACTTCCACGCCGGGATATACGACGCCGGGCACGATGAGGCGGCAGTTCTGCATGCGTTCCTCGTCCACATAGAGATGGGACCAGAGTTCGTCGCGGCGTTCCAGCAGGGCCTGGCGTTCGTTGCGGGCGCGTTGCAGGCGCTGCCCGTTGGGGGTGTCCGGCGGCAGGTGTCCGGCGATGGCCGACAGGTGCGTGACCCGCTGGGAGACGTTGGCTATATAGGCGTCGAGCTTTTCCAGTTCGCGGATGGTCTGGGGAGAATAGCCGAGATAGATTTTTGTGGGCACGGAAGCGCGGTTGCCCAGCTGGGTACCCACATAGACGCTGCCGTAGGCGTTGACCGTGGAACCGTACAGGCTTCCCTTGACCACAAGGTTGGTGCCCACATAGAGCGTGCTGTAAAGGCAGTACTTGTCGATGACGATGGCGTCTCCGGCGCGGACTTCCAGTTTTTCCACGAAGGGACAGACGATCTTGCCGCCGGCGATGAGACGTCCGCGGCCGCCGGAGCTGCCGCGCGCGCCGGATTCCACCAGCAGGTCGCCGCGGGCGCGCACGCGCCCGCCTTCCACCATGCCCATGACGCGCACGGCGTTGGCCTGCGCCTGAAAACCGGCGCGTACGGAACCGTGAACGGCCATGTCGCCCACAAAGAAGATGTTGCCGGTCTGAAAGCTGACGTCGGAACGGACATTGAGGACGTGCTTGACGGTGATTTTGCCGTCCAGATAAAACACGTAGCCGTTGATGTCGGATTTCAGGTAGAGGGAGTTTTCCGGGTCGAGGTGGGTATTGGGTCCCAGCGGGAAAACGGGCTCCTGCAGAATGAAACGTTCGTCGGGATTGGGACCGGCCTGTTCGATGGGGACAATCTCGGCGACCACCTGATCCTTGATGACGTTCTGGACGTATCCCAGATTATAGACATCCGATTCCCCGTCGCTCACCTTGGGCTTGAGGGCAAGATGGTTCATGTCGGGATCGAAATAGTGGCGGAGATAATATGTCACGTCAGTGCCTGCCTGTAAGCCCCGGCGGGGAAAATACCGGGGAAGAAGGGTTCAGGACGAGGACGGGGGACGCCGCTGCGGCCCCGCGTCGACGTCACATTATTCCGAAGGGTCCGTAATGCTTCCTGCGAGCGCTTCTTCCGACAGAAGTATGCCGATGAAGCCTTCGATTTCCGATGATTTCAGCAAATCGAGAACATGCTGCGGCGGCGAAAGCAGAAAAAGCGCCTTGCCGCTGCAGACGCCGACGCCCTGCACGGCAACAAGCGCGCCAAGACCGGAACTGTCCACCTGTTCGGTCTTGCTCATGTCGATGGCCACCTTGTGGACGTTTTTTTCCCGCATGTAGCCTTCCAGTTCGGCACGCAGGGAAACGGAATCCTCCAGCAGCATGTTGCCGCTGTGGCGCAGAATGGTGTAGCCGTCGTATTTTTCTGCCTTCAGTGCGTACACGACCGTGTTCCTCCCGGGAAATGTCGTCCGATTACGAAAACAGTTCCTCTGAATCCAGCAGGATGGTGACGGGTCCCCAGTTGCAGAGCCGGACCCGCATATCTGCTCCAAAGATACCTGATGCTACCCTGCAAGATACATTTTCGTCAACAAAATTCACAAACTCTGCAAAAAGGGCGCGGGCGGACTCCGGCGCCGCGGCATTGCTGAACGAGGGGCGGCGGCCCTTGCGGCAGTCGGCATAGAGCGTGAATTGCGGCACGATCAGCAGATCGCCGCCGTAGTCCTGCACGTCGCAGGAGAACTTGCCTTCCTGCGTGCCCGGGGGCGGAAAGATGCGCAGGTCCCGGAGCTTGCGGGCCATGCCCGCAAAGGCGGGCGTGCGGGCAAAGTCCGCCCCGTCCCGGCTGCCGAAGGCGGCCAGCGCCAGCAGGCCGGGGCCTATGGCGGCCGTTTCCTGCCCGTCGATGCTGACCGAGGCGGAGAGAACGCGCTGAATGAAAAGACGCATGGCGTTATTCTCCCGTGGTTTCGTCGTGCCGGGCCTGCTTGCGTTCCTCCTCTTCCCGCAGGGCCCGGCGCAGGACCTTGCCCACGCTGCTGCGCGGCAGGTCGTCGCGGAATTCCACCAGACGCGGCACCTTGTAGGAGGCCAGTTTCCGGCGGCACCAGGCGATGACGTCGGCCCGCCGCAGCGTCGCTCCGGGCCGGGGCGTGACGTAGACCTTGAGCGTTTCGCCGCGCAGGGGCTCGCGGATGCCGATGCAGACGGCCTCCTGCACGTCGGGATGTTCGCGCAGGGTTTCTTCCACTTCGCGCGGATAGACGTTGTAGCCCCCCACAAGGACGATGTCCTTCTTGCGATCGCGGATGAAGAAATAGCCGTCCTCGTCCATGACGGCGATGTCGCCGGTATACAGCCAGCCGTCGCGCAGGGTGGCGGCGGTTTCTTCGGGCTTGTGCCAGTAGCCCTGCATGACCTGCGGACCGCGCACGATCATTTCGCCTTCTTGTCCGGGGGGCAGGGGAGCGCCGCCCGTGTCCGCATCGACGATGCAGGCGTCCGTTCCCGGCAGCGGCAGGCCGATGGAGCCTGTTTTCTGTTTTTGCGGATCGCGGGGATTGATATGGGTGATGGGAGAGGCTTCCGTCAGGCCGTAGCCTTCCAGAATGGCCGCTCCCGTGAGCTCCTGAAACCGGCGGAAGATATCGGGCGGCAGGGGGGCCGAGCCGGAAATGCACAGCCGGATGCAGCCGAGGTCATGTTCCGTCAGGCTTTTTTGCTGGAGCAGCGAGGCATAGACGGCGGGGGCTCCCGGAAAAACGGAGGGCTTGTGCTTGTCGATGAGGCGCAGGACGTCCTGCGGCACGTAGCGGGGCAACGGCAGGCTTGTGGCGGCCAGCAGCGTCGGGATGGTGATGCCCGTGGTCAGGCCGTAGACATGGAAAAACGGCAGCAGCGCGATGAAGCTGTGCCGCGCTTCCGCCGTTTCATCGACAATGGCCAGAATCTGGCGCGCGTTGGTGCCCAGATTGGCGTGCGTCAGCATGACGCCCTTGGGCGTGCCCGTGGTGCCGCCCGTATATTGCAGCAGGGCGGGCGTCATGATGGGATGACGGATCGCTTCGGAAAGCCGGGGGGCGTCCTTGCGGAAGTCCTTCCAGCGCAGCACGGCGTCGTCGTACGGAACGGGCGTTCCCTGCTGGCGCGACTGCTTGAGGCGATAGAGCCAGTTGAGCGGGAAGGAAAGCGCCTCGTCCACCGTGGTGACGATATAGCGCCGGACGGGGAGCCGGGAGCGAAGGGAGGCGATGCGGGGCCAGAGGGCGTCGAGTACGATCAGGGTTTCGGCTTCGGCGTCGTTCAGATTGGTGCACAGCTCCGTTTCCATGTAAAGCGGGTTCACCATGACCGCTATGGCTCCGGCCTTGAGAATGCCCCAGAAGGCTTCCACCGTCTGCGGCAGGTTGGGCAGCATGACGGCCACCCGTTCCCCGGGCCGGACGCCCGCGCGGCGCAGCGCCCCGGCAAAGCGTTCCGCCCGTTCGCGCAGGGCCGCATAGGTGATGCGCGTATTCTGGAAAATCACCGCCGGCCGTCGCGGATACCGTTCCGCCGCCGTGTCGAGCAGGGCATAAAGGGGCGCGTCGAACAGCGGAATGTCGCGCGGCGTATCGGAAGCGTAGTGTCGCAGCCAGGGCCGGGAGATTTCTTCGGTCGTCATGGATGTGCCTTGTGCGTGGTTTCGGGAAGTTGCCTGAACTGAAAGCCTTGTCCCTGCCGTCGCCGCGTCAGGCGTCGGCCACGGCGCAGACCACGGCCTGCGCCTTGATGCCCTCGACCCGGCCGGTAAAGCCGAGTTTTTCCTCCGTCGTGGCCTTGACGTTGACGCATTCCGGCGGCAGGCGCAGCAGCCGCGCCACGTTCTTGCGTATGGCCGCCTTGTGCGCGCCCACGCGGGGTTTCTGGGCCACGATGGTCAGGTCCACGTTGGAAAGGCGCAATCCACGCCCGTGGAACAGGCGCAGGACCTCGTCCAGCAGCACCGCCGACGAGATATTGTCGAACGCGGCGTCCGCATCGGGAAAATGTTCGCCGATGTCTCCCAGACCGGCGCAGCCGAGCAGGGCGTCCATCAGCGCATGAAGCAGCACGTCGCCGTCGGAGTGGGCCACAACCTCCATGCCGCCTTCCAGCGGCACGCCGCCCAGACGCAGCGGCCGCCCCGGCCCGTAGCGGTGGACATCGTAGCCGAACCCCACGCGGGGCGCGGCGGACGGCGCGGGCGCGTCCGTCAGGAGGCGCAGGTCTTCCGCGCGGGTGATCTTGCGGTTGTCGGCGTCTCCTTCCACCATGATGACGGCATGTCCCTGCGCTTCCATCAGGGCGGCGTCGTCGGTGGCGTCCAGCCCCTGTTCCAGCGCCGCGGCATGCGCCGCCCGCAACAGGCGCGCGTCGAATCCCTGCGGCGTCTGCACGGCGGCGATCTGGTCCCGGGGCAGCGTCGCGGCCACACGTTCGCCGTCCAGACGCTTGATCGTATCCGTCATGCGCAGTCCGGGCACGACCGCCGGAGCCCGTTCCAGCCCGGCCAGCACACGATGCGCCAGCGCGGCGGACAGGAAGGGGCGCGCCGCGTCGTGCACCAGCACATGGGTACAGTCATGCGGCAGGGCGTCCAGCCCGTGACGCACGGAATCCTGCCGCCGTTCGCCTCCCGGCGCGGCGATCCAGGGCAGCCCCGGGTCCTCCTCGGCGGCAATGGCCCGGCATTGCTCCACCGCGAGTTCGAAACCTTCGGCGGGAAAAACGAAAACCAGACCATGAACGGCGCCGCAGCGGCAGAACGCGCGGGCCGAGTGCCAGTACAGCGGCCGTCCCCGCCATTCCAGAAACTGTTTGGGCGTGCCGTTGGTCGACGCGCCCATGCGACTGCCGCCCCCCGCCGCCACGATGATTGCCCAGGCTTGCTGTGTCACCTTGTTCCCCTTTTGCAGGATGCCGGATGTCTTTCCGGGGTCGGCGGCGGTTCCGGGCCCGGAACGCCGCTTCGGCCGGAAGCGGGTCCTAGTTTTCATCGCGCGAGTCGTCTTGTCAATCCATTATGCTGTTTTTGCAGGGCTGTTGCGACAAATCCGTTGCGGACGGGGCGCGCATTCCCTTTACCGCAAAAATCCGTTAGGATTTTTCCCCGGCGACCGTCCGATTGACGGCGTCGCCTCTTGTCCCGTGTTCAAAGGAGCGTCTTCTCATGTGTGCCGCCGTGTCTTTCCGCGCCCTTCAGGGCTATGGCTTTATCGTGGCGGCCGCCGTCTGCTGGTCCCTGATCGGCGTCGTCGGCCGTCTGCCCATGAGCATGGGGACAAGCCCCCTGGAAACGGCGTTCTGGCGCACGGCGTTCGGCTGCTGCTGCTTCATGCTGCACGCCCTGCGCTGCGGCGGCTGGCGCATGCCCTGGCGGCACGCGCTCTGTCTGGCGGGCTTCGGCGTCTGGGGCGTGGGCGTCTTCTTCGGGCTGACGCAGTACGCCGTCGCGCTCAGCGGCGGCGCCATGACGGTGGTGCTGCTGTATACGGCGCCGGTCTGGGTGGCTCTTTTTTCCTTCCTTTTCTTCCATGAGCGGCCGGATCGGCGTACGCTGGCGGCCATGGGCGTCGCCCTTGCCGGGACGGCGCTGCTGTGCGGTTCCGGCGGCAGCCTGTCGGGAGCGCCCTCGCCGACGGGCATCGTCTGCGGTCTGGCGACGGGGCTGTGCTACGCCACGCACTATCCCTTTTGCCGCTGGTGGCAACAGCGCTACGATACCGCCGTCATCTATGCCTGGATGTTTCTCGGCGGGACGCTGGCGCTGGGGCTGTTCGCCCCGATCGGGCTTGCGCACCGGGCGACGGACTGGGGCGCCTTCCTTGTGCTGGGCGTCGTCTGCTGTTACGCCGGATATTATTGCTATGGGCAGTCGCTGCTGCGAATCCCGCTGGTGCGGGCGGCGGCCGTCGGGTATCTGGAGCCGCTGCTCAGCACCCTGTGGCTGGCGCTGTTCTGGAACGAGGCTTTCACCCCGGCGGGATGGTGCGGCGGCGCGCTTGTCATCGGCGCGGTGCTGACAATCACCCTGCGCCGGAGTTAGCGCGTTTTGCCTTTGAATAAAGAAATGCGAGGCGGCGGCACAGCGCCGCCCGGCCGAAAGTGAGCGGAAAAACCGCGCTTTTTCCGCGAAACGGCAGGCCGTATGGTTTGAAACGCACAGCGTTTCAAACTGAAAATACCCTGGAGGGGCGAACGGGGCGCGTCGGGGCTTTTCCGCGAGGGAAAGGGCGGTTCCGGCCCGAGGCGCTTTTCGCCGGGATATTTTTCTGGTGAAAATGGAATCCCTGCCGATAAGACGGGTACCAGATCGGCAAGGGCGGCGGCTCCCCCTTTTGGCGGAGGTCGCGCCCTGATGCGGGAACAGCCTTATGGAGAGAAAAGAGGAGGCCTTAATGACTATTTCTCGCAGTACGGCCGTCATGAATCTGCTGATGGTCGTTCTTGTCTGCCTTGTGGCGCTGTGCGTCCTGCGGTTGAGCTTCTGCATCGGGGAATCGTCGCTGCGCAATGCCCGGAAGGAAGCTTCCTTTGCGCTGGGAACGGAAATGATGGAGTCCTCCCGCATGCTGACGCAGCAGGTGCGCAGTTTTGCCGCCACCGGTAATGCCGAGCACGAACGGAAATATTATGCCGTCGTGGATGAACGGGCAGGTAAAATTCCCCGTTCCCCGGACAAGCGCGTGGCCCCCGGGCGCAGCGTGCCGCTGGCGGACCTGCTCCGGGAGCAGGGGGCGACGCCCGAGGAACAGGAGCTGCTGCGCAAATCCGTCAATCTCTCCGACGCGCTGGTGAAGCTGGAGGAACGGGCCATGCAGGCCGTCAAGGGCGGCAACGGCACGCCGCCGGACATGGAGCTGGCGCGTTCGCTGGTGTTCGGCGATGCCTATGAGCGCGAGGTCGTCAAAATCATGGAGCCTCTGCGGGAGCTGAATGAACGCATCCAGAGCCGCACCACCCGCGAGGCCGAGAAAAGCCGGGAGGATGTTGAGTTTGCGCTCAACCTCTCGCTGGGCATGCTGGGGGCGCTGCTGGTATGCGTGGCGTGTTCCTTCCTGTTTACGCGTCGCTGCGTGTGCAAGCCTCTCAAGGAGACGTCCGCCTTTGCCGTGCGCGTGGTGGAAAAGGATGAAATCGGCCGTATTCCCAATCCTCCGAAGAATGAAATCGGCGATCTGGGGCGCGCCCTCAACGTCATGATGGACAAGTTCGAACAGGAATTGTCCTTTTCCCGCAGTCTTGTGGCCGCCCTGCCCATTCCGTGCGTCATCTGCGATCCCCGGGGAAAGATCAGTTTCGTCAACGCGCCCATGCTGGACGCCGTCGGCAGCGACGCCGCTCCCGAATCCTTTATCGGCAAGCTCCCGTCCGTGCTGATGAACGGCGATACCCTTCTGCAGCAGCTTTCCGAGGAAAGCATGCAAAAGCTGGAAGATATTGCCCGGGATTTCCATTTCAGGACGCTGAAGGGGGCCGACTATTACGGCCGGGCCTATTGCAGCCCCATGTTCAACAAGGACGGCGAGGTCGGCAACGTGATGACCGTGTGTCTGGACCTGACCAACCTGATGGAACAGCAGGAAGCCATGCGCCGAACCGCCGCCACCATGCGCGAAGTGGCGAGCTCCGCCGACAGGTTGGTGACGGAAGCCAACGGGGCCTGCGGCGTCATGGCCGAAATGATGGCGCGCACCAATACGGCGGCGGGAGAAATTTCGCAGAGCATGGAAGAAACGGTGTCGTCCATGGACCAGATGAACAGCGCCGTGCTGGACATCGCCCGGAATGCCGGAGCCGCCGCGGGCAGCGCCGCCGACATGCACAGCAAGGCCGACGAAGGCCGTTCGCTGGTGCGCGAACTGGTGCAGGCCATCAGGACCGTGCACGGCACCGCCGAACAGCTGCGGCAGGATATGGAGCATTTGCGCGACGACGCCGCCAGTATCGGACAGATCATGACGGTGATTACCGATATTGCGGATCAGACGAATCTGCTGGCGCTCAACGCCGCCATTGAAGCCGCGCGCGCCGGGGAAAGCGGACGGGGCTTTGCCGTGGTGGCCGACGAGGTGCGGAATCTGGCGGAAAAGACGCGCTCGGCCACGGCGGAGGTGGCCGAAAGTATCGCCTCCATTCAGCAGAGCACGAAGAAGAACGTGGAACACGTGGATCAGACGGTCAAGGATATTGCCGCGGCGACGGAACTGGCGGATCGCTCCGGCAAGGGGCTGGATGAGATCGTGGCCCTTTCCTCGGAAACCTCCGACAAGGCGCAGGCCATCGCAACGGCCACGGAAGAGCAGTCGGCCTCCGTGCACAGCGTCAATCACGCTATCGAGACGGTGAACGACCTTTGTTCCCAGGCTGCCGAGACGACCGTTTCCGCCAATGACGCCATGGGGCGTCTGCGCGCCCAGCTGTCTGATATTCTCGGACTTGTGCAGAAGCTTGAGGCCGGGGGAGACAGCGAAGGTCGGAACGCGTAAAGCTTTCGGGGGAGCGCCTCCCCCGTGTATGTGAAGCCCCTCCGTTGCATGGCAACGGAGGGGCTTTTCCATCAGCCTGTCGTTTCAAAAGGTGAAACGCCCTAGCGTACGTTCTGTTCCTTGGCGGCGCGGATGAATTCGCGGAACAGGGGATGCGCATGCATGGGACGGGACTTGAATTCGGGATGGAACTGGCAGCCGAGGAACCACGGATGATCCCTGAGCTCGATGATCTCCATCAGGGAGTTGTCGGGAGCCATGCCGCTGAAAACAAGGCCGTGTTCCTCAAGCGTTTCCTTGAAGGCGTTGTTGAACTCGTAACGGTGGCGGTGGCGTTCGTCCACGATATCCGTCTGATAGGCTTCGGCGGCGTGGGTGCCGGGCAGAACCTTGCAGGGATAGGAGCCAAGGCGCATGGTGCCGCCCTTGTTGCTTTCCTCGTCGCGGCGTTCAAGATTCCGGGTGCGGAAGTCGTACCATTCCTTCATCAGATAGATGACCTTGTGTTCGGACAGGGCGTCGAACTCCTCGGAATTGGCGTCTTCCAGTCCGGCCACGTGGCGGGCGAATTCGATGACGGCGCACTGCATGCCAAGGCAGATGCCGAAGAAGGGCACCTTGTGTTCGCGGGCATAGCGGATGGCGGCGATTTTGCCTTCCACGCCGCGATACCCGAAGCCGCCGGGCACGAGAATGCCCTGACAGCCCCGGAAGGTTTCGGCGGCGTTCTCATCGGTGACGTTTTCGGAATTGACATAGCGCAGATCCACGGCCACGCGGTTGGCAACGCCGCCGTGAATCAGGGCTTCGTGCAGGCTCTTGTAGGCTTCCTTGAGGTCCACGTACTTGCCCACGATGGCGATGGTCACCCGGCCCTGCGGATTGGCGCAGTCGTGCACGAGCTGCTTCCATGCCTCAAGGTGCGCGTTGCGCGCGGGCAGGCGGAGCATGATGGCCACTTTCTGATCGAAGCCTTCCTCGTAGAACTTGAGAGGAACCTCATAGATGTTGTTGACGTCCACGGAGCAGAAGACGGCGTCCTGATCCACGTTGCAGAACAGGGCGATCTTGCGGCGCATTTCCTCGGGAATGCTCTGCTCGCACCGGCACAGGATGATGTCGGGCTGAATGCCGATGGACAGGAGTTCCTTGACGCTGTGCTGGGTGGGCTTGGTCTTGTGTTCCCCGGCGGCCTTGAGGTAGGGCACCAGGGTCAGGTGAATGTTGAGGCAGTTGTCGCGTCCCAGATCGGAACGCAGCTGACGAATGGCTTCCAGGAAGGGAAGCCCCTCGATATCGCCCACCGTACCGCCGATTTCGATAATGGCCACGTCGGGCGCGTCGTCGCCCTCGGCCAGGGAAAGGACCGTCCGCTTGATTTCGTCCGTGATATGCGGGATTACCTGTACGGTACCCCCCAGATAGTCGCCCCGGCGCTCCTTGGCGATGACGCGGTTGTAAATGGCGCCCGAGGTCGTGTTGTTCTTGCGGGACATGGGCACATTAAGATAACGTTCGTAGTGCCCGAGGTCGAGGTCCGTTTCGGCCCCGTCGTCCGTGACGAAAACTTCCCCGTGCTGGAAGGGGTTCATGGTGCCGGGGTCCACGTTGATATACGGATCCAATTTTTGGATGGTGACGGTCAGTCCCCTTGTCTGGAGCAGGGCGCCCAGAGAGGCCGCCGCCAGACCCTTGCCGAGAGAGGAAAGCACGCCGCCGGTCACAAAAATAAATTTGGTTTTCATGGCGTTCACCTTTGATGTTGTCGCCGGACTGGAAACGCAACATGAAGCGGGGGGCAATCCGGCGCGATCGGGTTATATTACATAAAAAGCGCGCGCTGACCAGCGTTGACAGTCAGGGACAAAGTACATAATATCAATTCCCTTTTCAGGGCGTAGCCATGGCCGGCAGACGCCCGGAAAACGCCGTTACGGCATTTTGCTGGAGGTCTGCAAAGCATGGGCGTGGTCAATACCCTTGTCATCACCGGCTACGGAACCAACTCGCACCTTGAAACGGCCCACGCCGCCCGTCTGGCCGGAGCGGACAGGGCCGACGTGGTGCATTTTTCGGACATCGTGGCCGCCCGGGTGCAGCTGCACGACTATCATTTTCTCATCTTTCCCGGCGGCTTTCTCGACGGCGACGATCTCGGCGCGGCTCAGGCCGCCGGCATGCGCTGGCGCTATCTCAAGGACGACAAGGGCGTGCCGCTGCTGGACAGCCTGACCCGCTTCCTTGAGGACGGCAAGCTGGTGCTCGGCATCTGCAACGGCTTTCAGCTGCTCGTGAAACTGGGCGTGCTGCCCGCCATCGACGGCGCGCGCTTTCAGCGGCAGGTCTCGCTGGGGCACAACGATTCCGCCCGTTACGAGGACCGCTGGGTCAAGCTGGCCGTCAACCCGCACAGCCCCTGCGTCTTTACCCGCGGGCTGCCGACGCTCTACATGCCCGTGCGCCACGGCGAGGGCAAGCTCATCGCCCAGGATGACGCGACGCTGCAACGCCTTGAAAAGGATAATCTGATTGCGCTGCAATACGCCGATCCCGCCACGGGCGCTCCGACGCAGGAATACCCCTGGAATCCCAACGGTTCCGCGTTGGCCATTGCCGGACTGACGGACCCTTCCGGCCGCGTCCTGGGCCTCATGCCGCATCCCGAAGCCTTCCACCATGTGACCAACCATCCCTCGTGGACGCGCGGCGATCTGGACGCGCCCGGCACGCTGCTTTTCGCCAATGCCGTGCGCTATCTGCGCGAGGAACGCTAGGGGACGCCCCATGCGACAGAAGGATTGCATCGCCGTCATCGAGCGTCATGTCTATCCGGCGGCAGCGGCCTCCTGGGATGCTTCCGGCATGCAGGTGGCCGGATTGCGGGACGAGGTGCGCCGCGTGGCCGTCTGCCTCGATCCCACGCCCGCATCCGTTGCCGCCGCGCTGGACGGGGGGGCCGACTTCATCCTGAGTCATCATCCCCTGCTGCTCAAGGGCCGTCTGCCGTCGCAGCCGGATGCCTATCATGCCGTGCTGCGCCTGCTGCTGCGCGCCGACGTTCCCCTGTATGCCGCGCATACCTCGCTGGACGTCAACGTTTACGGTCCCGCGGGCTGGCTGGCCGACGAGCTGGGGCTTGCCGACCGCGCCGTGCTGGAACCCGTGGGACAGGACGCGCCGCAGGGGCCGCTGGGCTACGGTCTGGCGGGCGATCTGCCCGAACCCCTCTCCCTTGCGGAGCTGGCGCAGGCGCTGGGCCGCCATATCGATCTTTCCACCGCCGTCGTCTGCGGAACGGCGCCCGCCCGCGTGCGGCGCGTCTCCTACTGCACCGGCTCGGGTTCCTCCATGTGGCCCGCCGCCGCGGCTCTCGGCGCCGAAGTGCATATCACCGGCGACGTGAAATATCATACCGCCCTTGATGCCGATATCTGCATGATCGACGTGGGGCATCACAGCCTTGAAGAAGAAATGATGCGCCGTATGGCCCTGCTGCTGGCCGGGGAGCTGCCCGGAACGGATGTCTTTTTCGTTCCTTCCGTCTCTCCGCTGCGTTCGCTGGCCCAGGCGGCCGATTCCCGCTTTTGAGGAGTAAGCATGAGCACCGCAACCTATCTTGAACAGATCCGCCAGCTGGTGGAATTGCAGAAAGTCGACGACGAAATCTTCGCCGTGCGTCAGGAAATGGAGCGCGCCCCCCGCGAAGTGGCGGATCTGCGCCAGAAATTCGAGGCCAGCGAAGCCCAGCGCAACAAGATTCTGGACAAGCTGACCCATCTTCAGGAACAGCAGAAGCGCATCGCCCTTGAAATCGACGACGATTCCGCCCGCATCAAGAAAAGCAAGAACAAGCTCATGCAGGTGGAAGACGCCCGTTCCTATCACGCCATGATGCGTGAAATGGACAGCATGGAAAAAATCAACCGTTCCCGCGAGGAAGAAAAGGTCGCGCTGCTGGAAGAGCTGCAACTCCAGAACGACGCCCTTGCCGAGCTGGATCGCACGCATTCCACCCTTCAGGCGGAACTGGAAGTCAAGGAAGAAGGCCTTCAGGAAAAGCTGGCCATCTGCAACGACAAGCTGTTCAAGCTGGACAAGCTCCGCGAAGAGGCGAGCCGCCTTGTCCCCCAGCCCATTTTCATGCGCTACGAATTCATCCGCAAGCGTCTTGAACATCCCGTCATCGTGCCTGTGCGCGAAGGCATATGCAGCGGCTGCCATATCGCCGTGCCGCCGCAGGCCTTCATCGAATTGCAGCGCGGACAGCAGATTCTCAGCTGCCCCAACTGTCAGCGCCTCATTTACTGGTGCGAGCATTTCTCCCAGCCGCTCGAAGCCGCTCCCGCCGCGCCCAGGCCGCTGCATGACTAGAGCATTTTCTACGGTCTGTCGTTTTGCGGGAAAACCGCGTTTTTTCCGCAAAACGACGGGCCGGGCGGCGCTGTGTCGCCGCTTCGCGTAGTGCCTTTTCCAAAGGCAGTACGCCCGGTTTACGACGGGAGCGGGACGGATCGTCGCTGCGGGCCGCAAGGCCCGGGGAGGAAAGTCCGGGCTCCGCAGGGCAGGACGCTGGATAACGTCCAGGAGGGGCGACCCTCGGACAGCGCCACAGAAAGCAAACCGCCGCGCAAGCGGTAAGGGTGAAACGGTGGAGTAAGAGACCACCAGATGCCGCAGCGATGCGGCATGCTCGGCATACCCCGTTCGGAGCAAGACCAAATAGGGAAGGGGCCGGCCCGGCCGTACCTTCCGGGTAGGTTGCTTGAGGGTGCGGGTAACCGCACTTCCAGAGGAATGACGATCGGCGCGCTCCGCGCGTTACAAAACCCGGCTTACAGGCCCGCTCTCGTCGGAAAGACGCCGCCGCGATGAACGGTATCGCGGCGG
>CAJMRA010000004.1 GCA_905215675.1 uncultured bacterium
AAAAAACGCGGTTTTTCCGGCTCGCTTCGGGCCGGGCGGCGCTGTGCCGCCGCCTTGCGTTTTCACCTTTTTTCAAAGGTGAAACGCTCTAGTGCCGGTTGTAGAAGTTGATCAGACAGCCGTCGAGGATGATTTGCCGTTCATCGTCGGTAAGGCCGCTGAGAGTGAAGGTCAGCTCCCGGGCCGGGCCGCCGTCGGCGGGCAGCAGCCAGCCCCGGAGCTGTTCCCGTTTTTCGGCAACGGCCTTGCGGATGCCGGGCAGGACAATGGCGTCGTCCACATGCAGCTGTTGCGCAAGCGCCGCATCCGCAATGAGCGGCAGCATGCCCCAGTTGATGAGGTTGGAGCGGTAGCGCTTGGTGGCGTATTCGGCGGCGAGATTGGCCCAGCCGCCCAGCACCTTCTGGCAGGAGGCGGCCTGTTCGCGGGCGGAACCGTCGCCCGGCTTCAGGGCAAAGATGGTGGAACCGATGCCCGTTTCCGCAAGGTTCGTGCCGCAGAGGGCGTCGTAGGCGGCGGCGTCGGCGGTCCTGAGAGCCGCGCACATGCCCCGCACCGTTTCCAGCAGGGAGGCGTCGGCGGCGTCGGCAAGACGGGCCTTTTCCAGAGCCTGAACGGCCTTGGCCCGGCCCACATAGGCGGGGTCCTTGCGGGACAGGGTGAATTCGGACAGGCGCAGCGGGTTGGAACGCAGGGACGACGTTTCGCCGGAGGGGATCAGTTCGTCCGTGGTGGTGACGGGATCGGTGATGACCGAAGCCACCTTGAGCAGCAGATGTTCGGTCAGGGGGCTCATGGCCGGCCAGTCGGTGATGTTGGGGCCGAGCTTGAGTTCGGTTTCCGGTTTGGGCTGGTTATAGCCGTTATAGACGCGGCGGGCGTACAGGTTCGCATCGAAATTGTACGTCAGATCAGGCTGGAGGCGGGCTTCCGTCCAGTCAAGATCGGTGGCGGGAGTGAGTTTGCCCCCGTTGGCCGCCGTGGCCGCAATGGAACGGGCGTCCATGAGCGCGACGGCGCTGGCCTGGCCGTTGCCGGGCTTGGAGCCTTCGCGGTTGGGGAAGTTGCGCGTGGAATGGCGGATGGACAGGGCCCCGTTGGCGGGCGTATCGCCCGCGCCGAAGCAGGGACCGCAGAAGGCGTTCTTGATGATGGCGCCCGCTTCCATGAGTTTTGCCGCGGCGCCGTTGCGGACAAGGGCCAGGGATTGCGGTTCGCTGGCCGGATAGACGGAAAGGGAGAACGCGCCGTTGCCGGTGCTGCGGCCGTCGAGAATGGCGGAGGCCAGCACGCAGTTTTCAAAGGAACCGCCCGCGCAGCCCGCGATGACGCCCTGATCGGTCCATACGCCGCCGTCGTGAATCTTGGCGCGCAGTTGCAGGCCCTCGGCCGCCTTGCCGAACTGCTTGCGGGCCTCTTCCTCGACCGCGCCCAGCAGCTCGTCGGCATGGCTGATGAATTCCGCAATGGGCCAGGCGTTGCTGGGATGGAAGGGCAGGGCGATCATGGGCTGCACGGCGGCAAGGTCGATGCGGATCAGGCGATCGTAGCAGGCGGGAGCCTCGAGCTTCAGTTCCGTATAGTCTCCGGCGCGGCCGTGCAGGGCAAGATAGTCGCGTACCCTGGCATCCGTGCGCCAGATGGAGGAAAGACAGGTTGTTTCCGTGGTCATGACGTCGATGCCGCAGCGGTATTCCACCGACAGGCCGTCGATTCCCGGACCGGCAAATTCCATGACGCGGTTCTTGACGAAGCCGTTCTTGAAGACGGCGCCGATGATGGCCAGGGCCACGTCCTGCGGGCCGACGCCGGGCTGCGGCGTATTCTCCAGCCAGACGAGGACCACTTCCGGGGCGGCGACGTCATAGGTCTTGCCGAGGAGCTGCTTGACCAGTTCGGGGCCGCCTTCGCCCACGGCCATGGTTCCCAGCGCGCCGTAACGGGTGTGACTGTCGGATCCGAGAATCATCTTGCCGCAGCCTGCCAGCATTTCACGGGCATACTGATGAATGACGGCCATGTGCGGGGGAACGAAGATGCCGCCGTATTTTTGCGCGGCCGTGAGGCCGAACAGGTGGTCGTCCTCGTTGATGGTGCCGCCCACGGCGCACAGGCTGTTGTGGCAGTTGGTGAGGGCGTAGGGCATGGGGAAGCGCTCGAGGCCGCTGGCGCGGGCCGTCTGGATGATGCCCACATAGGTGATGTCATGGGACGCCAGCGCGTCGAAACGCAGGCGCAGGGTTCCGTCCTGCGTGGCGGACGTGTCGTGCGCGGCAAGAATGCGGTGCGCAAGCGTATTGTTGCGGGCCTGTTTGGCGTCGATGCCGCGCGCGGCGGCTTCGGCGACGGAAAGCAGCGCATCGCCGTCAACGATGACGGCCTTGTCGTCAAGCTGGATCATGGAAGCATCCTTTTGCGGAAAAGGGTTGACGAAGCGGCGCGGCGGCACGTCAGACGTGCCTGCCCGCGTGAAAGAAACACAGCAGCGCGGCGCACAGCAGAAACACGCATCCCGCGCCCAGATGCAGGCGACGCTGGAAAACGGGGCTGGAAAAGACGCGGCGAATCCGGCCGAGCAGCCATGCCAGCGCGCTGAACCAGATCAGGCAGAACAACGCCAGCATGCCGCCCAGCGCCAGAAATTGCGGCGCGAGCGGGGCGCTGTGCGTCATGAATTGCGGCAGCAGGGTCAGAAAGGAAAGAACGGCCTTGGGATTCAGCACGTTGGTCAGAAAGCCCTGCCGGAAAGCCCTGCCGCGCGTCATGGCGGGAACGGGCGCGGGCGCGGTCTCGTCGGCGCTCCCATCGGCGGGCGCGACGGAACCGGCCATGCGCAGCCCGTGCCGGATGGAAGCCACGCCGATCCAGCCCAGATAGGCCGTCCCCGCGTAGGTCAGCAGACCGAACAGCAGCGGGGAACCGGCAATGACGGCGGTCAGTCCGATGACCGCGGCGGTCGTATGCACGACGATGCCGCAGGCCACGCCCAGCGCGGCGGCCTGCCCCCGCGCGCGGCCTTCGGCAAGGGATATGCGGGAGATCTGGACGAAGTCCGGCCCCGGCAGGATGACCATCAGGGCCGCGACGGGAGCAAAGAGGGCAAGCGCGTGCATCTGCCGACAACGGGAGAAAAGGGGAAGCGGGCGCGCTTCCCCCTGTCTCCTGCTAGAGGTTTTCGCCGATGATCTCGCCGAAGGCGCGGCAGCCCACGACCCTGGCGCCCTCCACCTGCGCGGCGAGGTCCACCGTGACGGAACCGCGGGCAATGGCCCTGGAGACCGCATTGCGAATGCGTTCCGCGGCCTTCGGCACGCCGATATGCTCCAGCATGAGCGCGCCGCAGAGGATGACGCTGCCGGGATTGGCCTTGTCCTGTCCGGCAATGGTGGGCGCCGTGCCGTGGGTGGCTTCATAGAAGGCCAGCGAATCGGACATGTTGACGCCGGGAGCCAGACCGAGGCCGCCCACCTGCGCGGCCAGCGCGTCGGAAAGATAGTCGCCGTTGAGGTTGGGCGTGGCGATGACGGAATACTGTTCGGGGCGCAGCAGCGCTTCCTGGAACATGGCGTCCGCAATGCGATCCTTGACGATCAGCCTGCCCGCCACGGGTTCCTTTTCGGTGCAGGTGCGATCGCCGAATTCCTCGGCGGCCAGATCGTAGCCCCACTGGCGGAACGCCCCTTCGGTGAACTTCATGATATTGCCCTTGTGGACAAGAGTCAGGCTGGAGCGGCCCGTATCCAGCGCAAAGCGCAGGGCGCGGCGCACAAGGCGCTTGGAACCCTGTTCCGTCATGGGCTTGATGCCCACGGCGGCGGTGTCGTCAATCTTCGTGACGCCCAGCTCGTCGCGCAGGAAGGCAATCAGTTTTTTGGCTTCGGGCGTGCCCGCCTGATACTCGATACCCGCGTAGACGTCTTCCGTATTCTCGCGGAAAATGACCATGTCCACCTTTTCGGGATGCTTGACCGGCGTTTGCAGGCCTTCAAAATGCCGTACGGGGCGGATGCAGGCATAGAGATCGAGCGTATGGCGCAGGGCCACGTTCAGGCTGCGTATACCCGTGCCCACGGGAGTGCCGAGAGGGCCCTTCATGGCCACGTCGGCGGTGCGCAGGGTCCGGACGGTTTCCTCGGGCAGGGGGCTGCCCGTTTCTTTCTGGGCCTTTTCTCCGGCCAGCAGCTCCACCCAGTCAAGGCGGATGTCGCTTTCCTTGGCCAGCGCGGCGTCGATGACGGGGCGCGCGGCGCTCCAGATTTCCGGCCCGATGCCGTCGCCTTCGATCCAGTAGACAGTCTTTTTCATCGCTGTGCTTCCTCGGGCTCTTTCAAAGCCGTGTTGCTCGGAACAGAGGGAAAAAAGGGGAAAACGGCCGTATGCGCCGTTTCCCCCGCAGCCTGTTTAGTCGTCAGCCTGTCGCGCTTCCTGTCGCAGGGCCTGCGCCCGCTTGAGCAGCTGTTCAAGCTGAATGTCCACGCCGAGCACGCCCACGATATTGTCGTTGTCGTCCGTGACGGCGCAGGAAACGGTGATGATCAGTTTACCCGTGAAATGGGACTGGTAAACGTCCATGATATGGAGATCGCCGGTCTGCATGGGCATCTTGAACCATTCGCGCTGCGAAAAGTCGTAGCCGATGGGCAGGGCCTCGTACTTTTCCTTGTAGGCGGGGTCCGTGATGGTCGCGCACTTGAGACTGCCGCTGGTATCCGTCAGATAGAGATACTGAATGAAGGGATAGTCGGCGGCAAAGGAGTCCAGACGCGCGCAGGCCTGCTTGCCGAAGTCGAGCAGCTCCTTCCGGGAGGCCAGCTTGACGATGAGATGCGCGGCCAGATCCCCGGCCAGCTGCTTCATCTTGTCGAATTCGGTGGTGAAGAGTTCGGGCATGAAGCGCTGCACAAGGGCCTGCATTTCGTCATGCGACATGTGCGTCGTGCGGCCGTTTTCGTACAGCTCCTCGATGGCGTCGTAAATGCGGCCCACGGCGGGATGCTTCTTGGAAACCTGCCGTTCCTCGGGCAGACGGAGATTGTTGTTGATCCAGTAGGCGATGCCCGCGCGGCCGGTCTTGTCCGTGATGATGATGGGAACGGAACGGCCCAGAAGACGGCGGGTGTCGAAAATGTTGTAGATTTCCTCGTTCTTGGCCAGACCGTCCGCATGGACGCCCGCGCTGGTGGCGTTGAAGTCGCGCCCCACGAAGGGATAATTGTGGGGAATGCGGTAGTCCAGTTCCTTTTCAAAGAAGTCCGCAACTTCGCTGAGAATGGACGTATCCGCCGCGCCGTCGTCGCCGGTCAGGGAAATGTATTCGATGATCAGCGCCTCAAGCGGCGTGTTGCCCGTGCGCTCGCCGAAGCCGAACAGCGTGCTGTTGACCGCGCCGCAGCCATAGAGCCACGCCGTCACGCCGTTGACCAGCACCTTGTGGAAATCGTTGTGTCCGTGCCATTCCAGCCATTCGCCGGGCACGCCGGCCTCGTCCGTGAAGGCGCGCACGACGCGCTGCACGGAACGCGGCAGGGCCGCGCCGGGATAGGGCACGCCGTAGCCCATGGTATCGCACAGGCGGATTTTCACGGGCATGCCGCTCTGCTGGGAAAGCTGCATGAGGCGCTGCGCCAGCGGCAGGCAGAAGCCGTAAATGTCCGCGCGGGTCACGTCCTCGAAATGACAGCGCGGAATGATGCCCCATTCCAGCGCCTTTTCGGCAAGCCCCACGTACATGTCCATGGCCTGCTGCCGCGTTTTGCCCAGCTTGAGAAAAATATGATAGTCCGACACGCTGGTGAGCATGCCCGTTTCGTCAAATTCCATGTCCCGCGCCAGCCTGAGGTCTTCCTTGTTGGCGCGGATCCACGCCGTGACGCGGGGAAAGCGGTAGCCGCGCGCCCGGCAGACATCGACGCACTTGCGATCGCGGGCGGAATAGAGAAAGAACTCCGAAGCGGAGATCAGGCCCGACTTGCCGCCGAGACGGTGCAGAAAGTCGAACATTTTTGCCACCTGCTTGACGGTATAGGGCGGGCGGGCCTGCTGTCCGTCGCGGAAGGTGGTGTCGGTGATGCGCATTTGCTCCGCCGGCCGCGGCGCCAGCAGGGTTTCGTCGAACGTGGTCCGGCAAATGCTGGTATAGGGGAAAATGTCGCGGTACAGCTGCGGTTCGTCGCAATCCTGCAACTGCAGGGGACGGCTGCTGCCTGTATGATGAAGTACGCTCATGTTGTACCACCTGTGCGCCCTCGGGCGGGCGAAAGAGACATTGTGAAGCGGATAATATACGGCGATTTGCGCGTAGCGTCAAAGCCCTTCCCCGCAGGCCGTCCCGTCCTCTTGCCAGCGGCGGCAAAATGCCTGATGGTATGCCCCAAGGAGTGACTATGTCGGCACTGGTGCAGTATCCCTCCGCCGGATGCGTGGTGGAGTATTTGGAAGGCAATGCGGTTCAAATCGCCCTCGTCATGGAAGAAAGCGGGGGCAAGTTGCGGCTGTTGCTGCCCAACAGGCGGGAAACGCGGCTGGCGAGTGCGCGTCTGCTGCCCTGGGCCGGGCCCGCCCTGCCCGCACTGCCGGGCAAGGACGAGGGCGTCAGGGTGCTGGAAGCCTGCCGCCGCAAGCGCGAGGAGGCGGCCGACGCCGTGCCCGTGCAGGATATCTGGGAAATGGCGCAGGGGGAAGTCCCCGAAGCCTCGGCCCTCTGGTTTGCGGAGCTGGTCGGCCTGCCGACGGACGCCGACGGGGTGGCCGCCTGCGGTCGCGCCCTGCTGGCCTGCAAGAGTCATTTCCGCTTTCAACCGCCCCTGTTTCAGGTCTTTGACGCGGCAACGGTGGAAAAGCGCCTGCACGAACAGCGCGAACGGGAGGAACGCGAAAGCCTGATTGCGGGCGGCGCGGCCTTTTTGCGCGCCCTGCTGGACATTGCCGGAAAAAAGGGCGTGCTGACGCCGGAAGACGCCGTTCCGCGTCCCGCGCCGGAAGTGGCGGCGCGGTTGCGTTCGCTCCTGTTCAGGCGCATGGCCGATCCCGAAACGCAGGAGGACGAGGCCCTGTGGCGCATGCTTTCCAAGGGCCTGCCCGACGTGCCCCACCTGCCGTATCAGCTGCTGGCGGCCTGGGGAGAAATTCCGCCGCATTACAATTTCTGGATGGATCGCGCGGGCTACGCGCCCGGCGACGACTGGTGGCATCCCTTCCGGGATGAAGTGGATCGCCTCTTGCGGGACGGCGCGGCGGCGGACCTGCCGTCCTGCGATCTGCCCTTCGTCAGCATTGACAGCGCCAGCACGCGCGATGTGGACGACGCCTTCTTTGTGGAACAGCTTCCCGACGGGGGCTGGCGTCTGACGCTGGCGCTGGCCTGCCCGGCCCTGTGCTGGCCCTTTGGCGGCGCGCTCGACAAGGCCGTGCTGCGGCGCGGCACAAGCATCTATCTGCCCGAAGGCGACTGCCACATGCTGCCGGAATGTCTGGGTACGGACCTGCTTTCGCTCAGGAGCGGCGAGGCTCGCCCCGCCCTGTGCATCCGCGTGGACGTGCGTCCCGACGGCTCCCTCGGCGACTGCGCGCCGCTGCTTGCCCGCGTGCGCCTTGCGGCCAATCTGACCTATATGGATTGTCAGGACGTGCTGGACGCCGAAGATGAAAACCGCGCTCCCGATGCGGACAATCCCGCGACGCCGTTTGCCGATCAGCTGCGTCTGGGCAGGGCGCTGGCCCGGGCCCGGCAGGCCGCCCGCATTGCGGACGGCGCCGTCGTCATGGATCGTCCCGAACCCCATGTGACGCTGATGGGCGAGGGGGCCGACGTGCGCGTTTACGTGACGCTGGACAAGCCCTGCCCGGATACGCAACCCATGGTTGCGGAAATGATGATCCTTGCCAGCGCTTCCGTGGCCGACTGGGGCGCGGCGCATGGCCTGCCGCTCCTGCATCGGACGCAGGACGTGGCCCTGCCCCGCGAATATGCGGGCGTGTGGTCCGCGCCGCAGGACATGACGCGCATCATGCGCGCCCTCATTCCCTCCAGTCTTGAGGTGCAGGCCCGGCCCCATGCCGCGCTGGGACTGGCCCGCTACGCTCCCGTGACGTCTCCCCTGCGCCGTTATTCCGACCTCGTCAACGAGGCGCAGCTGACGCATATGCTGCTTCACGGTTCGCCGCGCTGGACGGAGGAGGAATTGCAGCCCCTGCTGACGTCCATCAACGTGGCGCTGGAGGCCGCCGGGCAGGTGCAGCGCTTCCGTCCCCGCTACTGGAAACTGCTCTATTTCCGGCAGCAGGGCGACAAGGTCTGGTGGGACGGCGTCATTACGGAAGAGAACGACGCCTTTGTCAGCGTCAGTCTGCCGGAGGAAGGCATCTTCCTGCGCGGGCGGCGGCGACTTTTCGACGAACGCGCCTGCCCCGGCATGGCCGTGCGGGTGCGCGTCGGCAAGGTCAATCCGCTGTACAATGAAATTTCCATAGTGGAAGCCGTGACGAGCGAATAATCACCCTAACAAAGGAAAGAGAGCCATGGGGATTTTTTGTCTGCTGCTGGCCTATGTCGCCGGTTCCGTGCCCTGGGGACTGGTCATTGCCCGCGTCTTTTGCGGCGTTGATCCGCGCGAGGGCGGCAGCCGCAATACAGGCGCGACCAACGTCGCCCGTCTTTGCGGTTTCGGCTGGGGCGTGCTGACCCTGCTGTGCGATCTGGGCAAGGGCGCCCTGCCCGTTGCTCTGGCCCTGTGGGCGGATCTTTCGCCCGTATGGGTTTCCCTGACCGGCCTTGCCGCCGTGCTGGGTCATGTCTTTTCCTGCTTCATGCGCTTTCGCGGCGGCAAGGCCGTGGCGACAAGCATCGGCGTCTTTCTGCCACTTGCCTTCTGGCCTCTTCTGACGGCCTGCGTCTGCTGCGTCCTCGTCATCTGGCGAAGCGGTTTTGTTTCGGCCGGTTCCCTGACGCTGGTGGGCGTCCTGCCCGTGGCGCTCGTGGCCGCCGACAGGCTGGAGTGGCTTCCCCTCGCCCTGTGCGTGGCCGCCATTGTCGTCTGGAAGCACAAGGAGAATATTGTTCGTCTTCTCAGCGGCACCGAAAAGCCCTGGCTCAAGAGCAAGCAGAAGGCGGCCTGACGTCGGTCTGTCGTAACCGTCTTGCGGTCTTTCGGAAGATCGTTTCCCCACGGCCTCATGTTCCCTCTCAGGAGCATGGGGCCGTTTTTTGTGTGTGGGCATGGCGGGAGGGATCGTCATTATCGGCGCGGGAAGGGGCGTTGCCGTGGCCCGCTGTTGCTGCCTGCTGCCCGGCGCGGGCGGCGGGTCGCCTGCCCGGCGGGGGGCAGGGGGTGAGAGGGGCGCGCCCCTCTACACCCCCTTGCAACCCCCGTACACCCCGCAGCGCCGGGCTTCGGGAGGAATCGTGTCTGCCGTACCGTACCCCGTCCGCCGCGCGTCGCAAGGGGCGGCGGCGCGAACCTTCCCGGCCCTGAGGGCCGGGCGATGTTCGCGCCTGCTCCGGCGCTCCGTCCACCCTGCGGGCGTCCGGGATCGCCTGCGCGCCCGCGCCGCGCTGCATTGCCCCCGGCACAGGGCGCATCCATCGCTGACGGACAGGCATCTGTCGGCAGGCATTGCGGAGGCGGCGGGGGAGGGGGAGAATTATAACGGCCAGCTGCTATTATAGCTTATTATTCGTTTATTTTAGAGTAAAGAACTGCTTCATCAATTTTATACATCAGCATACTTGCAAACATGAGTTCTCGCATTGCCTCTTCTGCTGATATGCTGACATTTGCATGAACTCTTGGATTCCTCAATGCGGATAGGGCGCCTGCCAGCATATGCATATATCCTTTTTGAGTATTTTTCCCGCTATCCGTTGTTTGATTACAAATCTCTATCAGGGGCTTATTTTCAGAAAATACCGTAGTCATCAAGGCATGGCCATCTGGAATTTTCGTTTCATCAGGCTTCACTTTTAAAAAGAGCTTCTTTACTCTGTCATTAATTTCTATAAAGGCATCTGCTGCTGCATTTGCGTAGTGACCATCTTCAAACAGTTGTTTGGAAACGGAGATAATTCTTGGATGGACAAGACGCCATATGTCGGCTTTTTCCTGATTTTCTACGTTTTGAAGTACTCTTAATATTTCTATACATTGTCCGCAGACTGTTAGGTTTATTTTATTATTTGTAAACAAGTTATCCTTTATAGTTGTAAGTTCCTGACTAAAAAAAGGGAATTCTTGCCTGATGTCATAAATAATTTCAAACAATTTATTGTTAACCTTTAAAATATCCTGCGGATGTATTATTGGCATGCGGAAAAGATTATTTATAATATTGCATAGCCAAGAATGTACAGTTTTAATTTTATCGATATCCATTTGCTATCCTATTTGATTCTGCCAACATTTCCTCATTTACTGCAATCAGAGCAAAGGCTCATGCCGGATTATTACTATTTTGTTTTTCACTAACGGAAAGAATGAAGTCCGCCATAACTATGGCAGCATTGACAAAGAGTTGCGCATGATGCTCTGCAATTTGTATTCTCTTTGAGCCAACGCCATGAGCATCGCTTTGTTCGTTTCTCATTTCAGATATTGAAGTAAGAATCTTTTCAAAACCTGACAGGAGATTGTTTACTCTTTTGTCAAAGTTCTGATTCTGTTTCATTCCGTATTCTTGCTTAACTTGACCATATAAATCAGTTATCTTTCCTGACGTTGAAGGCGTGACGCCTTTCTTTTCCAGAACAGCACAAAAGACTTCTTCAAGGAGAGTGCGAGATGTTTTTAATACGCTGTCGTACTTTTCCATATTCATGTCATCAGCAGTTCTGCTTACTAACTCCTTAATGTAATTGTGGTCAATGTTTTTAATTTTTTGAGATTCTATAGCTAGAGGCGCGTCGAGAGCGCAGATATAAACATGGTTTCCAATTTTTCTGAGTTGATGTTTACAAAAATACAGCTCTTTATTAATGTGTTCTAAAATACATGCAACTATATTTTCATATGCTGATTTTATATTTTTTGTATCACAGTCTCGCAATATATATTTGAAGTTTTCTAGCTTAAATAATTCTTCCAAAAGGAGTTCCTCTTTTCCATTTTGGATACAAAAATTTAATAGATTTTCAAAATATTGCCATCGGCTGGAACCTCTACTATCAGGATATTGTATAGGATTTCCAAGTTTACCTGATAGATTACAAATCTGAGGTCCCGAAAGGCGTTGCATACCTGCTTCTATTGTGATGCCTTCGACGACAATAGTTTTATATCCTTTATCTCCAATGAAAATATCAATGATTGCTCTACGATTAAGGTAGTTATAAGGACTTTCCTGCATCACCTACTCCTTAATTTCCAGCCCCGGAAGCCCGTTCACGATCTTCACGGTTTCTACGCTAACGGTGATCACGCTCAGGATCAAGTCGAGGATGTAGCGGGGCTTGCCCTGTTCTTCGGCCCAGTCGTTGGGATCGTTGGTGATGCCGCTGGCCTTGTCCGTCTTGATCTGGTAGCGCTCCATGATCCATTCCACGGCGGTTCGGCCGTTCACCACATAATCATAGGCTTCTTGCGGGATATGCGAGATCGTGATCCACGGGTTATATTCAATGGTCGTCTTGTCCTGCTTGTCCGGGAAGCGCATCTTCTCCACGCGGAACTTGCCCTGTTCCGCGCCGCTGACAACCACGTCCGGGTGCGGGGGCTGCGTCTCATAATTCAGATGCAGTTCCGCCAGAGCGCGCCCCGCCTTGCTGAACGCCCAGAAATCCGACGGCTTCTCCACCAGCGGCAGGCGCGGCAGCATCTTCTTCAAGTCCGCCGCAAACGTCCGGCGGTAGTCCGGCGAATGCAGCAGGCCATAAACATAATAGAAAATGTCTTCCTTGCTCACCTTCGGCCCGTAACTTGCCCGGCAACGCTCCAGAATGAAATTGGTTATGCCGTCCTTGCGCGTGTACTCGCTTTTTTCGCTGTCAAAAAGCGTCGGCTGGTAGACGGATTTCTTTTCGTAATAGTACAGCGGGAAGCATTGGCCTGTTTGCAGAGTATGCAGGTCTGGTAATTCGTCTACGATGAGTGAAGAAAAATCACGTTGCGCTCCTACCCCAGCTATGCAGATAAGATAATTTTTTGTTTTTTGCTCTGGAAAAAGTTTTGGTAATAAGCTAACTCTCTGTACTAAAAATTCATCATAGTAGCAAAAAGTTTTGCAGAAAGGGCGATATAATACAATAGATGTCTTTTCTTTATCAAAGTGTGCTAAAAGGCCTTTTTCTCCTTTGGGATATAGGCCGCTATGCCATTTTATTTGTGTATCATTTTTCAAACAAAATTTTTCAAAACTTTCTGATTTTTGAGAATTTTTATAGCGTGAAGTTTCTGAGTTATATGTATCAACAAAAAGTTTCATTTTTTCTAAAAGGAGTTTTTTGCTATAATTATACATCCAACTATCAGCATTTGTTTTCAACCCATTGGAATAATACGGCACAAAAAAGGTTTGTTTATTATCCTTGTTGTCCTTGTCCCCAAGAGGGATGAAGCTGCCGAAAATGTCATTGCGCTGATTGAGCCAGTCGCCCTGTGCGTTGGGGCGGATCTGCGTCCAGTGCATGGCAGAACCAAGGATGCTGCGCTTTTCGGCAATAATGGCAAGTTTTTCTTCCCGGCTCAGATAATCGCCGATGTCGTGATACTGAATAAGCGCCTTGCCCGTATGGCCGGGCTTTCTGACCAGTACGGTAATGGCAATGGGCGTGCGGCTGCCAAGACCAAAGACGTTGCCCGATTCCTTGCGGCGAACTTCCCCCGACGTGCGGCAGTTGCCGCGCAAATTAAAGATATAGACGGCGCTGAACTCCGCCTCAAGGCATTTGCGGAAACCGTCCATGGCGTTGCCGTCCAGCCAGTACCCATTGGAAACAAAGGCAATGATGCCGCCGTGCTGCTTGTCCAGCCGATCCGATGCCCAGCGGAACGCCTTGATATAGGAATCATAGAGGGCGTTCTTGTTGGTCTTGTCTGATTGCGCGGCGTAGGTTGCGGCAATGCGCTGTTCCAGGCGGGGATAGGACTGATTCTGCGCATCGTCATTGGCGGATTTCTGGCCCACGGAATAGGGCGGATTGCCGATGATGACCTGAATGGGAGCGTTCTGCTGGGCCTGTACCCGTTCGGAATTTTGGGGCAGGGCGGGCGCATAGAGCCAGTTGACGTCATCGGTTTCGCCGAGCTGGAAGGTATCCGTCAGGCAGATGCCGTTAAAGGGCGTATAGGCGGCGTTTTCGCCCTGCGTGGCATGGTAGGCATTTTCGATATTGATGGAGGCGATATAGTAGGCCAGCAGGACAATTTCATTGGCGTGCAATTCCGTCGCGTACTTGCGGGGCAGGGCCGCGGGCGTGATGAGGCCGCTTTCCAGCATGCGGGCAAGGAAGGTTCCCGTACCGGTAAAGGGATCGAGCACATGCACGCCGGGATCGGACAGGGAGCGCCCGAAAGCCGCTTGCAGGACATCGGCCACGGAACGATTGATGAAGTCCACGATTTCCACGGGCGTATAGACGATGCCGAGCTTTTCCACCGTGCGGGGAAAGGCCGTGCGGAAAAACTTGTCGTACAGCTCCACAATGACGCGCTGCCGGGCTTCGGCATTGTCGAGGCCGGAAACGCGCATCTTGACGGACTCGTAAAAGCGCGAAAGCACGACCGTATCCTTTTCCAGCGCTTGCGCTTCCAGCAGATCAAGCATGCCTTGCAGGGCGCGGGAAACGGGATTGTGCCGCACAAAGGAATAGTTCTCGAACAGGGCTTCAAAGACCGGTTTGGTGATCATGTGCTGGGCCAGCATTTCCACCACCTCGCCGGGCGTGACGGCGGGATTGATGTTCTTGCGCAGCCCGGACAGGAAGTCGTCAAAGGCGGTCTTGTGCGGGCCGGGAACGGCGATCAGGCGGTTGATGCGTTCCATATAGCCCTGGGCAATTTGCGCAACGTCCGCCGCCCACTGTTCCCAGTAGCGTTTGTTGCCGACCTTCTGCACCATGCGGGCGTAAATGGCCCCTTGCAGCTCCTGAAGGTAGGGCAGGGGCAGCGGCATCTGCGTCGTCGTGCCGCCGCCTCCCCTGCCTGTGGGGGGTGCGCTGTCGCCTGCGTCATCCGGCGCGCGTCCGTCGTCAATGCCGCCGATCAGCACCGTGCCGCCGTCCTTCGGCTTGCGGCGATTCAGCTCCAGCTTGTTGATCATGGCGCTGAAACGGTCGTCATGCGCGCGCAGGGCATTGAGGACTGTCCAGACAACGGCAAAACGCTTGTTGTCGTTGAGCGCTTCTTCCGGCGTGACATTGGAAGGAATGAGGACGGGAATAATGATGTAGCCGAATTTCTTTCCCGGAGCCGTGCGCATGACGCGCCCCACGGATTGCACCACGTCGATCTGGGAATTGCGGGCCGAAAGAAACAGCACCGCGTCCAGCGAGGGCACGTCCACGCCTTCGGAAAGGCAGCGCACATTGGTCAGGATGCGGCACTCGTTGCCGTCGGCAGGGGCGGCATTGAGCCATGCCAGTTTTTCGTCGCGGGTGGTGGCGGGCATGGTTCCGTCCACATGCCGTGCGGACACGCTGACCATTTCCGCGCGTTCCTCCTGCGTCAGGCTGTCATAGTAGCTTTCCTTGAAGCCGTTGAAGACCGCGCTGATCCGTCTGGATGCCCTGATGCTCTGGCAAAAGGCTACCGCCTTGCGCATGGGCGCGGGATCGGACGTTTTCAACAATCCCTCGTCAACAAGCATGCGCTTTGACAGGGCGTTGATGCAGCCGACGAGCTTTCCGGCGTCGTCGGTATCTATCTCCTTGCCGCTGTCCGCCACGGCGGTTTGCAGGGCGACGGGAATCTGGCTTTCGTTGAGCGTCAGCACAAGCACCTTGTAATCCGCAAGCAGATTCTTATCGACCGCTTCGCCGAAGCCGATGCGGAAGACTTCCGGCCCGTACAGGGCTTCATCATCCATCGAGCAGAGCCACGCTTCGGCATCCTGCGCCTTTTTCTTGCTTTCTTCCGCATACAGGCGCGGCGTGGCCGTCATGTAGAGACGCTTTTTCGCCTGAATAAAGGCGTTGTCATGCACCTTCACAAAGGCGGAATCCTCCGCGTCCTTCAGCGTGACGCCGGTGGTTCTGTGGGCCTCGTCGCAGATAATCAGATCAAAGGGCCGCCGGACGATTTTTTGCGCCGCCGCAATGACGCCGATGGACTGATAGGTGGAAAAGACGACAAGCAGCCCGTCCGCATGAAATTTTTCCGCCAGCCGGAACTGACGCACGATGTCGTCCACATTGGTGGACGCGGGAAAGGCCAGATCGGTAACGCTGTAGCCGTCCTGATCGTCGTCCCGTTTGCTTCGGCTTTTGCTGACTTCGGGATCGGAGCAGATGCAGACGGGGAAGATATCCGCCGTTGTTTCCGCCGTCCATTCCCGCAGGGTCTGACCCACCAGCGCAATGGAAGGAGCCAGAAACAGCACAAGTCCCCTGCCGCCGGTTTCGTTCTCCGCAATTTTCAGGGACGTGAAGGTTTTGCCCGTACCGCAGGCCATGATCAGCTTGCCGCGATCCCCGGTCTGAAAATGCTCGTGAAAAGCGGCGATGGCCGCCTGCTGATGCGGGCGCGGCTGCTTGCGTTCCTGCCGGGCCCGCGCGCCGCTGACGCCCTGTTCCAGCGCGGCCCAGTCCACGGGCGCGCTTTCCAGATCGGCAAGGCTGATGCGCCGTACCGGCGGTTCCTGATGGCGGATGGCGTTTTCCGCCTCGCCGCCCCAGTTGTTTGTTGTGGATATCCAGAGCCGGAGCGCAAAGGAGGTCGTTTGCAGCCGGTCGTCAACAAACTGCTTGCTGGACGTGGCAAGAAAGCTGTCCACGGCGGGCTTGTCCATGCGGGCCGTTTCCGCATAGCACTTGCATTGCACGGCCCAGAACTCCCCCTCGACAGTCTGGATGACAATATCTATGCCCGTATCCTTGCCGCCGAGATTCTGCTTGTACGGAAACTCCCGCCAGAGCCAGACATGCCGGAACATGCCCGCATACCACGGAACCGTTTGCAGAAATGCCTGCATGAGCCGCTCGAAACGGTCGCCCTTGTCGCGTTCGGAAAAGGAAACGGCGCGGTACTTGGCAAGAATATCCTGAAAGGTCATGGGGCGTTCTCCCTGAAAAAAGGTGGCATGCCAGCATAGCCGGAAACGCCCGGAAAGGGAATGCGGCAGTGCTTCCCGTCGAAACAGTACGGCGGGCAAGGGATGGATAAATTTCTCAAAAAAGGTCATATAACTTCGGGGGGACAAGCAGGGCGGAATCATCGGCAACGCATTCTCCCGCTGGTCCGGCGTCTCCGGTGCGCCAGGGCAGCTATGTGAAACGCGAGGCGGCGGCACAGCGCCGCCCGGCCAAAAGTGAGCGGAAAAACCGCGTTTTTTTTCGCGAAACGACAGGCCGTATGGTTTGAAACGCATAGCATTTCAAACTGAAATTGCTCTAAAAGGAGCTTCCGCCATGATAACGCATCTTGGCATTGCCAACGTGGGACCGGCCCCCGACATGGAGCTGGACTTCGGCAGCCGCCTGAATCTGCTTACCGGGGACAACGGACTGGGAAAAAGTTTTCTCCTCGATATTCTCTGGTGGGCCATGACGCGCTCCTGGCCGGCGGAGGTCAATCCGCGCCTGACTGCGGGCAGGATAGCCCTGCCTACAGACAAGAGACAACCGGCAAATATCAAGGCCCGTTTTTCCGCCGCATCCAAAACCATAGAAAGCAAAAGCACGTTCAAGCCTCATGCGCAGGTATGGCCCATAAAGGCGGGGCGTCCCGCCAATCCCGGTCTGATCTTCTACGCTATGGCGGACGGCAGTTTTGCGGTATGGGATCCGGCGCGCAACTACTGGAAGTCTGAGCGGGAGGGAAAAGCACGTCCTCCGGCGTATGTTTTCAGTCCCGAGGAAGTCTGGAACGGGCTGGAAAATTCGGACGGCACATGGCTCTGCAACGGCCTGATCCGGGACTGGGCAGGCTGGCAGAAGGAAAACGGTCAGGCTTTTGCATCGCTACAGGCGGTGCTTGAGGTGCTGTCACCTTCCGAGGAGGAAAAGCTTGTTCCCGGCAAGTTGACGCGCATCAGCCTTGACGATGCGCGGGATATGCCCACGCTGCGTATGCCGTATGGGCAGGAGGTCCCCGTGCTGCATGCGTCTTCCGGCATGCGTCGCATCATTTCGCTGGCCTATTTTCTTGTCTGGTGCTGGGAGGAACATCTGAAAGCCCGGGAATTGACGGGGGAAGAGCCGGAAAGCCGGGCGGTATTTCTGATTGATGAAGCGGAGGCGCATTTGCATCCCAAATGGCAGCGCACGGTCATACCGGCCCTGATGCAGGTCATGGAGACATTACGCCCCGACAGGGAAATGCAGCTCATTGTTGCAACGCATTCACCGCTGATCATGGCCTCCGTGGAAACGCTGTTTGATACGTCAAAGGATGCCTGGTTCGACCTCGATCTCTGCGATGGCAATGTCCTCCTGACGCGGCGGCCCTTCCTGCGGCAGGGGAATGTCTCCAACTGGCTTACCAGCGAGGCTTTTGACATGCCGTCCGGCTATTCCCGGGAAGCGGAAAAGATTCTGGAAAAGGCAACGCAGGCATTGAGTAGCGAAAGTTTCGGCCAGGAAGAGGCTCAAAAGCTGGATCAGCAATTACGCGGCGTGCTTTCGGAAACCGATCCTTTCTGGATCCGCTGGCGCTTTGTGGCGGAAAAAAAGGGCTGGCTGGCATGATTCCTGTCGCACCGAAGCCCGAGCCGAAAGACTTCGATACACAAGTTCGCCAGAAGGGTCTGCGCTGGCTGGCGAAACATGATATCGACATCACAGCTCCCCTGCCGTCAGGGACGAAACTGCCTCCCTGCTGGCTGGCCTGTCTGGATGAGCTGCACAGGCGTTATGGCGGTGTTTGCGCCTATCTTGCCGTTTTCTTTGAAAGGACTACCGGGACGGGCAATGTTGAGCATTTTTGCCCCAAGTCTTTGCGCCCTGATCTTGCGTATGAATGGTGCAATTACCGGCTGGCCTGTTCCGCAATAAACAGCCGCAAGTGGAATTTCACCGATATTCTCGATCCTTTTGAAGTCGAGGATGACTGGTTTTATCTGGAACTCGTGAGCGGGCATATTTTCCCCAACCCGCAGTTGCCGGACGCCCTGCAAAAAGAGATTCAGAAAACCATAGACCGGTTGAAGCTGGATAGTCCTGCAAATAATGAAATGCGTGCCGAGCATTACCAGTTCTATTGCGAAGGCAAGATACTGGAAGCCTTTCTCAAGAAATATTCTCCCTTTGTATGGAAGGAGGCTGCCCGGCAGGGGCTCCTCTAGAGCATTTTCAGTTTGAAATGTTTCGCCTTGCAAACCATATGGCCTGTCGTTTTGCGGAAAAAACGCGGTTTTTCCGCTCACTTTTGGCCGGGCGGCGCTGTGCTGTCACCTCGCGTTTTCACCTTTTTCAAAGGTGAAACGCTCTAATCTTGTATATCCTTGGGAATCGTTGACCCCTGTTTTCCCAACTGAAACGCCCCCTTTCCGTTCCGTGCGGAAAGGGGGCGTTTTGTGTGCTGGTGCGTCATCGGCCTACGGCGGGAGAATCGCACGCATGCGGAGATGTGGCGGCGGGATTGCGATTATCGGCGCGGGAGGGGCGTTGCCGTGGTCCGCTGCTGCTGCCCGGCACGGGCGGCGGGTCGCCTGCCCGGCGGGGGGCAGGGGGTGAGAGGGGCCGCGCCCCTCTACACCCCCTTGCAACCCCCGTACACCCCGCAGCGCCGGGCTTCGGGAGGAATCGTGTCTGCCGTACCGTACCCCGTCCGCCGCGCGTCGCAAGGGGCGGCGGCGCGAACCTTCCCGGCCCTGTGGGCCGGGCGATGTTCGCGCCTGCTCCGGCGCTCCGTCCGCCCTGCGGGCGTCCGGGATCGCCTGCGCGCCCGCGCCGCGCTGCATTGTCCCCGGCACAGGGCGCATCCGTCGCTGACGGACAGGCTGCCGTCGGCAGGCATTGCGGGAACGTCGGGAGGGCTGCGTTTCCGCAAGAGAGCGTTTATCCTTGAAAAAGGAAAATGCGAGGCGGCGACACAGTGCCGTCCAGCCAAAAGTGAGCGGAAAAACTGTGTTTTTTCGCGAAACGACAGACCGTATGGTTTGAAACGCAACGTATTTCAAACGAAAAATGCTTACGGAGCGTTTCCGCAATTTTGTTTAGTGAGGATAGTGCGTCGGAAAGGGAAGGGGGAGAATTACGACCGCCAGCCGATTGTGCCCGTTGCGGCGGGAGAAGCGGCAATCATGGGAAGGGCGTCGGGGAAAAGCGTTTTTTTGCGGTACCGGGGGACGGTTGCGGAAGGGGGAGGCGGCGGCGTTTCTATGGCGGTGGTTTTTCCGGGAAAAGCGCGC
>CAJMRA010000005.1 GCA_905215675.1 uncultured bacterium
CTTAATCGCTAGCGTTCGTATTTCCTGGCTCGCTATTTTCATGACGGCACAATAATACATCTCAAAGTTGAATTGCTCTAGCAGAGGGGGCCTTCCCCCTCAGGACAAAACGTAATGAGTCCGGAGCCTGAAGCCGCCGTCTCTGTGATACAGGAAAGCCCGCGCGTCATTTGACGCGCGGGCTTTCCTGTGCATGCGGAATTTTCCCCGTGCGGGGGGATTGCTACATACCGAGATAGGCGGAGCGGACGGCCGGGCTTTCCAGCAGGGTGGACGCCTTGTCGGCCATGACGATGCGGCCGTTTTCCAGCACATAGCCGCGGTGGGCGATGCGCAGGGCCTGATTGGCGTTCTGTTCGACCAGAAAGACGGTCGTGCCGTCGGCGTTGACCTTCTGGATAATCTTGAAAATCTGCTGGATGATGATGGGGGCGAGGCCCAGCGAGGGCTCGTCCAGCAACAGCAGACGGGGGCGTCCCATAAGGGCGCGGCTGATGGCCAGCATCTGCTGTTCGCCGCCGGAGAGCGTGCCGCCCTGCTGCCTGCGGCGTTTGGCAAGTATGGGGAACAGGTCGAAAACGTAGTCCATGTCGCGCTGGATGCCGCTCTTGTCCTTGCGCAGGAACGCGCCGAGGTCCAGATTTTCCTGTACGGTCATATCCGGGAAGATCAGGCGGCCTTCCGGTACCTGGCTGATGCCGAGGGTGACGATTTCGTGCGGGGCGCGTTCGTGGATGGGTTCGCCGTTCCAGAGGATTTCGCCCCTGCGCGGACGGTTGATACCGCAGATGGTCATGAGCGTGGTGGACTTGCCCGCGCCGTTGGCGCCGATCAGGGTCACGATTTCGCCGTCGTTGATGGTCAGCGAAATGCCGCGAAGGGCCTGAATATTGCCGTAATAGGTATCGACATCACGCATTTCAAGCATCGTCGCTCTCCCCGAGATAGGCTTGGATGACCCGCGGATTGGCGCGCACTTCCTCCGGCGTGCCGCTGGCGATGCGGGAGCCGTATTCCATGACGTAGATACGATCGGAAAGGGACATGACCATGCCCATATCATGTTCGATCAGCAGAATGGAAAGGTCGCGGCTGTCGCGCAGGTGGCGGACAAGTTCTTCCAGTTCCTTGGTTTCCTGCGGATTCATGCCCGCGGCGGGTTCGTCCAGCAGCAGCATCCGCGGATTGGTGGCCAGGGCGCGGGCAATTTCCAGGCGGCGCTGGGCGCCGTAAGGGAGATTGTGGGCGCGCTCATTCCAGAATTGTGCCAGATGCACGCTTTCAAGCAGATCGTAGGAAATGTCTATGGTTTCCTGTTCTTCCCGGCGTGCGGCCGGCGTGCGCGTCAGCGCGCCCCAGATGCCGGTGCGGGTGCGGCAGTGGCGGCCGATCATCACGTTTTCCAGCACGGTCATGTCGCCGAACAGTCGGATATTCTGGAAGGTGCGGGCCATGCCCATGGCGGTGATGTCGTGGGGCTTGCGCCCGTTGAGCAGGCGGCGGCGCTTCTGGGCGTCATACAGATAGACGCGCCCTTCCGTGGGGGTGTAAATGCCGGTGACGCAGTTGAAGAAGGTGGTCTTGCCCGCGCCGTTGGGGCCGATGAGCGCGACGATTTCGCCTTCGTTGACGGTCAGGTCGAGTTCATTCAGGGCGCGCAGACCGCCGAAATCCTGCGTCAGATCCTCCACCTGCAGCACGGGGCGGGGTCCGATGGGCGTCGAGGCGCTTTCCGGCGTCGCGGTCGTGTCCATGTCCACGTCGGGAGTCTCGGAATAGGGGCTCATGCGCGCTCCTTTTGCGCGGCGTCGCCGTGCAGTTTGGTGATGCGATAGCGGCGGCGTTCGCCGGTGACGAGGCCCTGCGGGCGGAAGATCATCATGATGACCATGATCGCGCCGAAAATGAGCATGCGGTATTCGGAGAAGGCGCGCAGGTATTCGGGGGCCAGAATGAGGATCATGGCGGCGATGACGACGCCCACGATGGAACCCATGCCGCCCAGCACCACCATGGAAAGAATCATGGCCGATTCCATGAAGGTGAAGCTGGCGGGGTTGATGAAGCTTGTCTTGGCGGCAAAGATGACGCCGGCGAAACCCGCCCAGCAGGAACTCAGGGCAAAGGCCGCCAGCTTGACGCGCGCCAGATTGATGCCCATGGCCTCGCAGGCGATTTCATCTTCGCGCAGGGCTTGCAGGGCAAGGCCCACGCGGGAGTTCTTCAGGCGGGAAATGACGACGATGGTGACGATGACGGCCGCCAGCACGATGTAATAGACAAACATGGTGGAGACGTCGATGTCCATTTCCATGCCGAAAAAGCCGGGAGCGGGAATATCCTTGATGCCGCCGGAGCCGCCGGTCAGGCTGGCCCAGTTGAGCAGGGTCAGGCGGACGATTTCGCCGAAGCCGAGGGTGACGATGGCGAGATAGTCGCCGCGCAGGCGCAGCACGGGAAAGCCCAGCGCCAGACCGAAGATGACGGCCATGAGGCCGCCCACGGGCAGACAGGTCCAGAAGCCGAGGCCGAAGGCCTGATTAAGCAGGGCGTAGGAGTAGGCTCCCACGGCATAGAAGGCCACATAGCCCAGCACGAGCTGTCCGGCGATGCCCACGGCAATATTCAGACCCAGCGCCAGCATGACGTACAGCAGGGCCGAGATCATGATGTTCGTCTGATAGAAGGAACTCACGTGGGGCATGGCGATCATGATCGCCAGCACGATGACCAGCGAGACGGCGCGGGTGTGGGCGTTGCGGCCGGGCAGGCTGAAGATGTTGCGCAGGGCGCGCCCGAAGGACGCGGGCAGGCTGACGGGCGGCAGGCCTTTGGCCTTGCGGCTGAAACACCAGTTCCAGAGCATGGACAGGAAAAAGATTCCCACGCCGAGCAGGACGACGCGATCCAGTCGCCATTCCACGGTCTGGTCCACGGAATTGAGTCGTATGCCCATGACCGGAAGCGTCAGGAGCATGAACCAACACGACGCAAGAAGCGCTTTGCCGAAATACTTGATCATGGGGCTACACCTTCTGCACCTTGGCCTTGCCCAGGATACCGTCGGGCCGGAAGATAAGAATGAGGATCAGGAGGCCGAAGGCGAGCGAATCTTCATAGTTGCCGGAAAGATAGCCGGTGGTGAGGCTTTCGGCGATGCCGAGAACGAGACCGCCCACCATGGCGCCGGGGATGGAGCCGATGCCGCCGAGAACGGCGGCGGTAAAGGCCTTGAGTCCGGCAAGGAAGCCGATACCGAAGTTGACCTGTCCCATGTGCGAGGCGATAAGCACGCCGCCGAGAGCCGCCAGCGCGGAGCCGACGATAAAGGTCAGCGATATGATTCTGTCCGCATTGATGCCCAGCAGCAGGGCCATCTTGCGGTTCTGGGCCGTGGCGCGCATGGCCTTGCCCATTTTGGTGAAGCGGATGAAGAGCGACAGGGCGATCATGGCCAGCGTGCTGGTGACGAGAATCAGGAAATCGCTGGGGCCCATGACGCCGATGGCGTCAAGAAATTCCATTTCGGGCAGCAGACGGGGAAAGGGAACATAGTCCGAAGTCTGCGCCAGCAGCACGTAATTTTGCAGGAAGATGGACATGCCGATGGCGGAAATGAGCGGCGACAGGCGCGGCGCGCCGCGCAGGGGCTTGTAGGCCACCTTTTCGAGCGTGTAGCCGTAGGCCGCGCTCCAGACGACGGCGGCCAGCGCCGCGACGATGAGGATGGCGCCGGTGGGAACGCCCATGATGGTAAGCACGCCGGCGACCAGCAGCGCGGTGAACGCGCCCAGCATATAGATTTCGCCGTGAGCGAAGTTGATCAGCTCGATGATGCCGTAAACCAGCGTATAGCCGAGCGCAATGAGCGCGTAGATGCTGCCGCGGGTGAGGCCGCCGAAGAACAGTTCTATGAAGTACTGAAAGTCCATGCCGTTTCGTGTGCTGCTTTGTATCCCGGAGCGAATGGAAACAGGGTGCGGAGACGGCCCGTCTCCGCACCCCGCGCGATTACTTCAGGATGATATTGTGATCGGTTTCCACAAACTTGCCGTTTTTGACCATATAGATGGACAGACCAAGACCGGCGGCGTCGCCGTTCTTGTTGAAGGTGAGATTGCCCAGGGGCGTGTCCACCGTATTGGTCTTGAGCGCCTGGAGAAGCTTGTCGGTATCGGTGCTGCCGGAGGTTTCGATGGCCTTCAGCAGGGCCTGCATGGCGGCATAGGCGTTGTAGTAGCCGAAGCCGGGTTCACTGCCGAAGGTCTTGATGTGGGCTTCGCGGGCGTGCTTGTACATTTCCAGCGAGCTGGTGTCCTTGGGGTAGGAGGCCAGGGTGCCTTCGCTGTCCTTGCCGGTCATCTTGAGGAAGGTTTCGTCCTTCACGCCGTCGGGGCCCACGAGCGTGGTCTTCACGCGGTCGCGGCGCATCTGCTGCACGAGCTTGGACGCGGCGGGCTGATAGCCGCCGAAGACGATGACGTCGGGCTTGACGCGGCGCAGCTTGCGGATGGTGGGCGAGAAATCCACGGCGTCGGGGGTGATGGCTTCAAACAGCACGGTTTCCACGCCGCCCTTTTCAAGGATGTTGCGGTTCTGGGTGGCGAAACCCTTGCCGTATTCGCCGTTGTCGTGAACGTAGGCGACCTTCTTGGCCTTGAGCACGTTCAGGATATAGCTGCTGGTCAGTTCCGCCTGCGCCAGGTCGTTGGCCACGGTGCGGAGGAAGAGCGGATGCGCGCCTTCCAGCGTCAGGGCGGGCGTGGTGGCCGTGGGGGAGACGCTGATCAGCTTGGCGTTTTCAAACAGGGGCAGGGAAGCGTTGGTGGGGCCGGAGCAGATGGGGCCCATGACGGCCACGACCTGATCGGAAATGAGCTTGGTGGCGGCGTTGGTGGCCAGTTCGGGCTTGCACTGATCGTCCTGGGAGATCAGTTCGATCTTGCGGCCCAGCACGCCGCCCTTGGCGTTGGCTTCGTCGATGACGATCTTGGCGGCGTTGAGGCTCGGCACGCCGTAGGAGGCAAGGTCGCCGGAGTGGGCGCCCTGCACGCCGATCTTGATGGTGTCGGCGGCCAGGGCCGGAGCGCTCAGCGAAGCGGAAACAAGAGCCGCGGCAATCCAGGTAATGCTTTTTTTCATAATCTCCTCCCAGAGAGATTGACAGTGTGCATACCGTTTCCCGGGCGTCGATTTCCGCGGGACGGCACGACAAACTCCGCCTATGGAGTAGCCAATTCACATGGCATGCTTTTACGCTTTCTGTCAATGCCGTTGCGACGGAATGCGCCTTTCCGCGCCCGTTTTCACAAGGGCCCCGCGCTTTGGGGCGACGGCGGAGCGGTCGCTTGCCCGCGGCGCGCCGCCCGGCCCGAAGCGGGCGGAAAAACGCGCTTTTTCCGCAAACGACAGGCCGTATGGTTTGAAACGCAACGCGTTTCAAATCGAAAATGCTCCGGCAGGACCTAGTCCTTTTCCTTCTTGTGGCTGGAGCGCAGCCGCAGGCGCAGGGGCGCGTGATGTATGCCGAAAATGCGGCGCAGCGCCCGTTCAAGATAGCGGGCGTAGCTTTCGGGAACGCGATCGGCGTCGCTGACGAAAAAGACAAAGGTCGGCGGTTCGGTTTCCGCCTGGGTAAGGTAGAAGAACTTGGCGCGGGCCCGCTTGACCACCGGGGGCTGATGCCGCGTCAGGACTTCTTCCATGGCGCGATTGAGCTGGCCGGTTCCCACGCGGATGCCGCATTCCTGCTTGATTTGCAGGGCCAGCGGCAGAATCTTTGCCAGATTCCGGCGCGTCAGCGCGGAAACGCAGAGCAGCGGCACATGGCCGCAGAAGGCCAGCATTTCCCCGACGGTTTTCTGCAGGGCCTTGAGCTTGTCGGGCGGCACGAGATCGCACTTGTTGATCAGCACCATGAAGGGAATCTTGCGCGTGTCGAGCAGGTCCATCAGGCGCTTGTCCTGCTGGCTGACGCGTTCGGTGGCGTCCAGCGTCAGCAGGGTGACGTCGGCCTTGCCGGCGGACTTGATGGCCGCGTTGGCCGAATATTTTTCCACCACGTCGGTAATGCGGGTGCGGCGGCGCACGCCGGCCGTATCCACAAAGACATATTCCCGGCCGTCGCGGCTGAAGCGGACGTCCACGCTGTCGCGGGTGGTTCCCGCCACATCGGAAACGATCATCCGCTCTTCGCCGGAGAGCGCGTTGATCAGGGAGGACTTGCCCGCGTTGGGGCGTCCCAGCATGGCCAAACGCAGCTGGGGCGCGTCCTGTTCCGGGGCGTCCTCCTCCTCGGGCGGCAGCAGATCCGCCAGTTCGTCCATAAGGGCGCGGATATTGTGGCCGTGTTCGGCGGAAACGGCCACCAGCGGGAAGCCGAGACTGTGGAACTCGGCCAGCATTTCCTCTTCGCGCTCCAGTCCGTCCACCTTGTTGACCACGCAGATGGTGGGCAGACCCAGACGGCGCACATGCGCCGCCAGATATTCGTCCAGCGGCAGAAGACCGTCCCGGCCGTCCACCACGAAGGCCACGCCGCAGGCCTGCCGCATGGCGGCTTCGGCCTGGCGCAGGATATCGGCTTCAAAGCCGCGGATGCCCTCCGGGCCTTCGGCGACGGCCGCGTGGGCGTCCAGCGTGATGCCGCCGGTATCCACGATGCCGAAGGGACGTTCGCCCTTGCGGCGTACGATGCCTTCCATGCGATCGCGCGTAACGCCGGGGCGATCGTGCGTTATGGCGCGGTTGCTGCGGATCAGGCGGTTGAACAGGGTGGATTTGCCCACGTTGGGCCGTCCGACAAGGACGATGCTTGGCAGGGATGCGCTCATGAATCTTCCTTTGGGTACGCTCTCTCGTCCCGGAGCGAATGGAGGGGACGCGGCTTGTACGCCTTTTCCACCCTATCATATTTTTTTTTGAAAAACAAGAATGCCGCGTGCGCCGGAGCGCTCACGCGCGGGGCGCGCCGGCGTTCCGGCGCTCCGCAAGGGGCAGGGACGACGGCTGCGGGCAGGGAGGAAAGGGCGGCGGCAGGGTTGCGGGCTTCCAGGGCTCCGGCCATGGAGGCGGGCAGGAAAAGGAACGTCCGTCGGGCAGGGTGATGCGCGCCGCATGCAGCAGCAGGCGCAGTCCGGCGACGGGCGTTCCGTATTTGCCGTCGCCGATCAGCGGAAAGCCGACGGCCTGCATCTGCGCGCGGATCTGGTGCGTGCGGCCCGTAAGCAGGCGGATGTGCAGCAGGCTTGCCCGCGCCGTTCGTTGCAGGGGCCGGGCCAGCAGCAGGGCGTCCTTGCAGCCGGGCGGCGGCGTGCGCCGGTTGTAGGCCCGCATTTTTTCGCGTCCGTTCGGCCCCTCCTTGCGCAGGGCATGATGGAGGAGGCGAATGTCGTCCCACGGCCAGCGCCCCTGTACCCAGGCGAGATATTCCTTGACGGCGGCGTGATCGCGCAGGGCCTCGCCGAGGGCGCGCAGGGCCGCGAAGGTGCGCCCCACGAGAAGCACCCCGGAGGTATCCCGATCCAGACGGTGCGCGGGGGCGGGATGGAAGGATGCCGCGGGGTCCTGCGCCGCCAGGCGGGCGGCGATGCTGTCGTCGTGCCCGCTGCCGGACTGGGTGGGGAGACCGGCGGGCTTGTCGAGCGCCAGCACGTCGGCATCGCAGGCGATGATCGGAGGCAGGGGGCGCGCCGGGATCGCGGGGGCCGTCGGCGCTGCCGCCATGTCCCGGCAGAAGGGAGGCAGACGGATGACGTCGCCTTCATGCACGGCGTCAAAGGCTTTGACACGGCCGCCGTTGACGCGGATCTGGCCGGTTCTGATCCATTTGTGCAGTTGTCCCTGGGGCGCGTCGAGGCGGCGCTTGAGCCATTGAAGCAATTTCTGGCCGCTTTCGGCCGGGGTGACGGCAATGCCGGCGGGGTGGGTGTCGTTCATGGCGGAAATTGCGGCGGGCGCGGCAAGAGGTTGCGGGATTGCCTGTCAGGCTAGTGCATATGCCGCCGCTTGGCAACGCGTTCTCCTCGTGCTGTAATGGATGGATTCAGCATGCTGCAACAACAGGGGGTCTACGGAATGCAGGCGGAAATCATTGCTGTGGGTACCGAGCTGCTGCTGGGGCATACCGTCAATTCGGATGCCGCCCATGTGGCGAGGGCGCTGGCGGAACTCGGCATCGACGTTTTCGGCAGCTGTGTGGTGGGCGACAATGCCGCCCGGCTGGAAAGGGCCCTGCGCGACGGGCTGCGGGAAAACGACCTGATCGTCACCACCGGCGGGCTGGGCCCCACGGACGACGATCTGACGCGGGAAACCGTCGCGCGCGTCGCGGGCGTGCCGCTGGAGGAAGATGCCGACAGTCTGAACCGGCTGCGGGAATATTTCGGATCGCGGCCCATGGGAGCCAATCAGCGCAAGCAGGCCCTGCTGCCGCGCGGCTGCACGGTCTTTGCCAATACGATAGGCACCGCGCCGGGCTGCGCCGTGGAAACGCCGGACGGCAGGCTTGTGATCATGCTGCCGGGGCCGCCGTCGGAGCTGCTGCCCATGCTGCGCGACGGCGTCGTGCCCTTTCTGGAGAAGCGCCGGACGGGCGTCATCTGTTCGCACATGGCGCGCACGTTCGGTATCGGGGAGGGCGACGCCGCCCTGCTGCTGGCAGGGCTCACGTCGGGGGCCAATCCGTCGGTGGCGACCTATGCGACGGACACGGAAATGTATGTGCGCATCACGGCCAAGGGGCGCGATGCGCGGGAGGCGGCCGCGCTGGCCGCTCCGGCGCTGGCCGAAGTGCGGCGGCGTCTGGGGGATCGTGTGTACGGCGTGGACGTGCCGCATCTGCAGCATGTGGTCGTGGACGAACTGACACGCCGCGGCCGGACGCTGGCCACGGCCGAATCCTGTACCGGCGGGCTGCTGGCCTCCCTGATTACCGATGTGCCCGGCGCGTCCGCCGTGTTTCATGCGGGCGTCGTGACCTATGCCAACGAGGCCAAGACCCGTTTGCTGGGAGTGCCGCCGGAGCTGCTGGCCCGTGTGGGCGCCGTCAGTCCCGAGGTCGCGCGCCGCATGGCCGAAGGCGTCCGGCGGCGGCACGGCAGCGACTGGGGCGTGGGCATTACGGGGATCGCCGGACCCGGCGGCGGAACGCCCGCCAAGCCCGTGGGACTGGTGTACATTGCCCTGAGCGGCGCGGATGGAACCTGGCTGCGCGTCATGCGGCCCACGGGACGCGCCATGCCGCGCGCCTGGACGCGGATGCGCGCCGCCGGGCATGCGTTGGACATGGTGCGGCGCGCCTTGCAGGGGTTACCCGTCGTTCCGGCATAGAGCGTTTTTAGTTTGAAACGCTATGCGTTTCAAACCATACGGCCTGTCGTTTTGCGGAAAAAGCGTGTTTTTTCCGCTCACTTTGGGCCGGGCGGCGCTGTGCCGCCGCCTCGCGTTTCACCTTTTTCAAAGGTGAAACGCTCTAGCGAATGAAGTTCGTGGGCGTCCAGGGTTCCACGGTCGGCAGCGGAATACCCGCAGCCTTGCCGGCTTCAAGGCATTTGAGCATCCAGGCCATGTTATCGCCCAGCGTGCGCATGGTTTGCAGGCCTTCGGCATCCATCCGGGCTTCGTCCGCCGTATTGCCGTGCAGCGAATTCCAGTACTGCGAGGCCACGACGGGCATGCGCGCAATGGTAAAATACTTGTTCAGACGATCAAAATTGGCGCTGGCCCCGCCGCGTCGGCAGGTCACGACCGCCGCCGCCGGTTTGAAGGCATAGGCCGCCGCCTTCAGGTAGAACACGCGATCCAGCAGCGCGCACAGGGTCGCGTTGGGGCCCGCGTAATACGTGGGCGAGCCGACGACCAGACCGTCGGCCTTGCGCAGCAGCTCAATACATTCGTTCACCGGATCATCCTTGAAAACGCACAAGCCCGTTTCCGCGCACTTGCCGCAGGCAATACAGCCGCGAACGGCCTTGTGCCCCACCTGCACCAGCGTGGTTTCAATACCGGCGGCGTTCAGGCGCTCGGCCACGGCGGACAGGGCGGTATAGGTGCATCCCCGGGGATGGGGGCTTCCGCTGATCAGCAATACGTTCATGATAAGACCTCCTGCGGCAAGGCCGCATTATTCCGTATCGGGCGAAGCGTCCGGGAATTGCCGTCGTTCCGCCCGCATGCCGGCGGCGGACGAACGCGTTCCCGCGTCCGCCCCGGACAGATCCATTTGGCTGCATTTGCGCGCGTTCGTCAACAGCGTGGGACATTCCGCGAAGCGGCACAGCGTCGCCCGGCCAGAACTGCGCGGAAAAACTGCGTTTTTCCGCGCAACGACAGGCCGTATGGTTTGAAGCGCGCAGCGTTTCAAACTGAAATTGCTCTATCGGGACTTCCCCATGTAGGCGTCCAGCGACGGAAGAATGGCGACGCCGTTGTGAATGACGTAGCAGTTGCGTCCCTTGTCCTTGGCCGCATAAAGGGCGCGATCGGCCAGTTCGTAATAATAGCGGTAACGGCATTCGCCCTGCACTTCCACGATGACGCCGATGCTGCACTGAATGGGCGCGCCGACGATATCGACGGCGGCAAGGCGCTGCTGAAATTCCGTCAGGCGGCGTTCCAGCGCCTCCATACCCGGATACTGCGGGAGGAAAAAGGCGAATTCGTCGCCGCCGAGACGTCCCACGGAAGCCGGTTGCGCGAAACTGTCCCGGAGGGCGGCCCCCAGTTTCTGAAGGATGGCGTCCCCGGCAAGATGCCCGTGGGTGTCGTTGATTTCCTTGAAGTGGTCCATGTCCACCAGACCGAAGACACAGGGAGGTACGGGGCCCGTACGCGGACAGAGATCCGGCCTCCCCGGGTTGCCGGTCTTGCCCGGGCAGTGCCCGTGATCGGCGCAGTGGGAGCCGCAGGCCAGTTCCACGGCGGCCTGAAAGCCGCTGCGGTTCAGTATGCCGGTCAGCGAATCATAAAGCGCCTTGTGCTGCAGGGCGAGGCGTTCCTTTTTTTCCGCGTCGATATCGGTAATGCTGCCGACGATGCGGGGATGTCCCTTGTCGTCCCTGAGATTGCATGCCTGAATACGGCACCACAGGGGTTCCGCGTTCTCCCGCCGCAGCCGGACGTCGGCTTCGGCCTTTTCCGTACCCTGTTGCAGCTGTGCGAACATATCCCGGAGCTTGCGCCTGTCTTCCTCCACGGCCCGGGAGCAGAGGGCCTCCTGCGGCGTTGTCGCTGTCTCCGGCGGCGGACAGCCGAAGACGTTTTGCCAGAGAGGCGAATAGGCGGCGTTCCCTTTTTCCAGATTGAATTCAAACAGCACGGCGTCCACCAGATTGGCCATGATCCGTGTCCGCTGTTCCTTGTAGGCCAGGGTGGATATGGTCCGCCGGTTGAGATAGAGGCCCCAGAAAATGAGCGCGCCCACGGAGATGCCGAGAGCGCCGAACAGCAGGGCGGCCCGCGAGCGGGTCTCCTGGAGGGCTTTTTCCGTGGAGGAGGCGACGTGCAGACTCAGCGCCCCCAGCAGTTCGTTTTCCTGAAAGGTTTTGTGGCAGGTGAGGCAGGCCTTCCCGGCAAAAAGGGGCGTCATGTAGCGTTCTTCGGGCGTATCGGTCGTCGCGTCCCGGCTGTAGATCGGTTCCGGGTCGTTTTTGAAACCGTCGATGCCCCGCTGCTCCCAGTCATCCGGGATACTTTGCGGGCGTTGCGGCCGGGCGGCAGGCAGGCGCAGCTTCATGCCGGGGAGGTTCATGTGGTTGTCGAGCAGACGCAGCAGGCAGCTCGGGTCTATGCGCACAAAGGTTCGCCCGTCGCTTGTCGTTTCCGTGCGGCGGGAGGGCGGGAGGTGTTCGCTCGGAGGAATGCCGGTTTCCTGAGGCACCAGAACGCCCCCCATTTCGGTGGTCCACTGATGCAGATTCCGGTAGACCTGAAGAATGCTCGCCATCCGGTTTTCATCAATGGCGACGAGGCTTTTTGTCCTCTGGTGAACATAGAAGCCGTAGAGCGCATAGCAGAAGACGAGCCATGCCAGCGGCACAAGATAAAGGGTGCGGGATTTCATGACGGATTGCGTGGGGGAGTGTCCCCGCCGGTATGAGGATACGTATTGACATAGGTGGAATAGTCTTCCAGCGGCATGGGCTTGGCAATAAAGTAGCCCTGCCCGAGATCGCAGCCGATATTGCGCAGATAGTCAAGCTGGTGGCGCGTTTCTATGCCTTCGCACAGCATGGTCAGCTGCAGCCGCTTGCCCATGCCGACCACGGACTCGATGATCACGCGCGTGGCGTCGGCATCGCGGGTGGCGTTGTCAAGGAAGGTCTTGTCCATCTTGATGACGTCCACGTCAAAGGACTGGAGTACCGACAGGGAGGCGTAGCCCTTGCCGAAGTCGTCCAGCGCAAGGAAAATGCCGTAGCGGCGGAGGGCCGCCAGACTCTCCTTGAACTGGGCTTCATCCTGCAGGGCCATGCTTTCCGTGATTTCCACCTCGATGAGGCGGGGCGGAATGTCGAATTCCTTGAGAATGCCGGTGAAGACGTCAACATAGTCGCTGGAAAAGAACAGGGCCTTGGACTGATTGATGCTGATGCGCGTTATGGGCTGTCCCGCGTCGAGACGACGCCGCAGCCAGCCGCATACGGTACGCAGGACGAACAGGTCCAGTTCCTTGATGAAGCCGTTCTTTTCAAACAGCGGGATGAATTCGTCGGGATAGATGGGGGACGACTGGGGCGGAAGCCAGCGGATCAGGGCTTCCGCGCCGTGCAGCGAATTGTCCGACAGGCAGACCTGCGGCTGGACGTAGACGGCGAATTCTCCGTCGCGCAGGGCCTGCACCATGCGGTTTTCCAGTTCGTTGTCGCGCAGCAGACGCGCCTCCATGGCGGCGTCGTACAGGGCATAGCGCGAGAGGTAGTCCTCTCCGGCAAGGCTGCTTTCGGCGGTTTCGGCCAGCAGCAGGCAGTTGGCCATCTGGCCGTCGTAGTGGCGGATGGCATAGGCGCCGCAGGAGAAGATGACCGCGCGATCCAGCGCGCGCCGCAGCTTGACGGTACTGGCGAAGAAGCCTTCCATGCGGTTGCGGAAGTCCTGATCGTCGTTGCATTGCCACAGGAGCAGAAACTTGCCCGCCGTGGCGTGTCCCACCAGTTCGCCGGGCCCCTGGCTGTGCCGCAGCAGTTCCTCGTGGCACAGCTTGATCAGCATGTCGCCCACGGCATGGCTGCGGGTGCGGTTGATCAGCTTGAGCCGCCGCAGGTTGACCAGAACAAGATAATAGGTCTTCCGGGCGTTCCTGAGGCAGGCGTTGGCATCCAGCAGAAACTTGGCGCGGTTGTCGCCGCCGGTCAGCGGATCCCGGTAGGCCGCTTCGGCAAGGGCCATCATGTGCCGCCGGTTGACCTTGATGATGCGCAGGGTCAGCAGGATGAGGGCGACGGCCACCAGAAGGATGAAAAGGGGCGCGTATTCCCGGATGAGGCGCAAAAGCAGCTCTGGAATGGAAGGTTCCGTTCGGCTCATCTGCATGGCGTCTATTTCGGAGGCCGTCAGCGTGGAAATGGCCTTGTCCAGTACGGAGAGCGCCAGCGGAGACACGTTGTCGGAAAGGCCCAGCCCCATGGAATAGCGCCCGCGCGTGACGAAGGGCATGGTTTGCAGTTCGTCGGCGTAGACGGCCATGCCCGGGTAACGCGGAATGTAGGCGTCGATGACCCGGCGCTGATGGGCGTCCTCGCATTCGTCGGGGGAAGAAAAGTAGATCACCTGATCCGCGGGGTAGGCCGCCAGATAGGCGGCGCCGACGGCGAGCATTTCCCGCGTCGCGCCGACGCGGATGCCGCTGCCCGGAACCGCCTTGTCCAGTCCGGCCAGCATGATGGGCGGATCGTGGTAGGGTTTGGTCGCAATCAGGTTGTTTTGCGCCAGAAAGTTGGGACCGGCGTACACGTCGGAGATGAGGTCGGCATCGCCCCGGGCGACCATGGCGAGCGCTTCCTCATAGGAGGGCGCGGCAATATAGTCGAAGGTGATGCCGCTGCGGCGCGCAAGGGACGAAAGCAGTTCCGCAAGAAAGTTGGAGCCTCCCTGCTCCGGGTTCATCATGACCTGCCGCGCGCTGTAGGCAAGGCGCAGGCGGGGCTTTGATTCGACCCATTCGTGTTCCTCCCGCGTCAGGCTGAACGCCACGTTCTTGCCGCGCAGATAGTCGTCGGAAAGGTTGGCATAGAGCCGGGGGGAGGCGATTTGCAGCTGCCGCATGGCTTCGTCAAGCTGATTGAGCAGGGCGGCGTCGTCCTTGCGCGTGACGAAGAAGAACGGCTCAAGCGTGATGAGCGCGATGATTTTCATGCCCTCGCCGAACAGGGAACCGTCGGCATAGGCGTCAAGTTCGTTGTTGCGCAGGGCCTCGATGAGTTCCTTCTTGCTTGCGTATTCCCGTTTGTCGAATTTCAGCCGGTGCTGGAGCGCAAAGCGATCCAGCATGAGACCGCCGTAGGACCCCTTGACGATGCCGACGCGCATGCCGTCAAATTTTTCGAGATCCATATAGTAAATGGGCGCGTCCTCCAGCGCGTGGAGCGTCACGGTTTCGTAACCGGCGGGCAGACGGCTGTAATTGTAGAATTTTGTTCGGGACGGAAGGTAGGAAATGCCGCAGGTCATGTCTATGGAACCGTCGGCGAGAAGGCGGGGAATATCCTGGAAGGCGACGTGCACCCATTCGTAGCGCCAGCCGGTATACTGGGAAAGGGCCTGCAACAGCGCCGCGGCATAGCCCGTCATGACGTTGTTCTTCTGCTCGAAAATGCCGGAGATGTCGAACCAGCCCACGCGAATGAGGCGGCTCTTGTTCTTGTGCAGGGCCAGCATCTGCGGGGAAAAGGTGTGCTCCAGAGGCGTCGTCGCCAGCGTGCTGTTGGGGGGCAGGGGCGGGCTTCCGGCCGGCGCGGCGAAAAGATGCGTTGCGAAAAGCAGCGGGAGAACAAGCGCGACAAGGGTTTTCAGCATGAGAGAACTCCGGGGGAGCGCCTTGGAATATAACGACGCCGTCCCCAGTATAGGGAATTTGCGTCTCCCTTAGCAAGGGCCGCCGGGGAGGCGCTTGCCTTTCCTCGGACAAGGGCGCACAATCCGGCAGCTCGTACGGGCGCAATATGCCAACAGAACAAGGAGCCAAGCAATGCCCCATAGCGGCCAGGTGACCGTGACGAAAATCTACGAATTTGCCTATGCCCATCGATTGCCTGCCTATCAGGGAAAATGCGCGCGTCTGCACGGGCATACCGGAAGGCTGGAGGTCGAGGTCTGCGGCGGCGAGGCGGGCGGAACGCCCTATCCCGGCATCGTGGTGGACTTTCATGATTTGAAAAGGATTATGGCCGCCATCGTGGAGGAGCTGGATCACGCCTTCCTGAACGACGTGCTCAACGATCCGCGTTATGCGGACTGGGCGGCGCGGCATCTGCCGGTCGTCCGGGACGAACAGGGACGCGACGTTTATGCGCCCACTTCGGAAAACATGGTTCTGTGGGTGGCGCACAGGTTGCAGACGGACTATCCCGATCTGCGGGTCGTGCGCATCCGCTGGTGGGAATCGTCGTCGTCCTATGCCGAATGGAAGGCGTGCTGATGTCGGCCGGGACGCTGCGGGTGACGTCGCTTTTCCTCAGCATTGACGGCGAAGTCAATGCCTGCGGACAGGGCGTCCCTTCCTTCTTCATTCGTCTTGCGGGCTGCAATCTGCGCTGCTGGCAGGCGTTCGGCGGCTGCGATACCGTCTATTCCTTCGGGCCGGGAACGCCCATGACCGTGGAGGAGCTGCTGGCCCGCGTGGAGGCGTCCGGCTGTCCCAAGGTGACGCTGACCGGCGGGGAACCGCTGTTGCAGCGGGGTCCGGCCCTGGCGTCTCTGTTGCGGGGGCTGCGCGAACGCGGCGTCTTCGTCTCCATGGAGACCAACGGCAGTATCGCCCCGGAGTTCGACGGGCGGGAATGCGTGGGCAGTCTTGTGTACGACTACAAGTGTCCGTCCACCGGCTGCACGGAAGCCATGCTGCCCTTTGCGTCCCTGTTCCGGGCGCTGGGGCCGTCGGATTATATCAAGTTCGTGCTGCGCGATCTTGCGGACTACGCCTTTGCGCGCGAGCGCGTGATCGAGGCGCGCGGGCTGCGGGGCGACGCGCCCGGCCCCGTGCCGGCCTTTTCGCCCATGCTGCCGGTTGCCGGGAACGGACTTGCTCCGGCGGCGCTGGTGGAACGCGTGCTGGCGGATCGGCTCTTTGAAGTGCGGATCAACGTGCAGCTTCACAAGTATATCTGGCCCGATGCCGACAGGGAAGTGTAGGGCCCGGACGCGGCGTCCGCAAAAGAATGCGGAAGGAGTCCCGGTCCCTGGAGCAATTTCAGTTTGAAACGTTGCGCGTTTCAAACTGAAATTGCTCTAAAAAAACCGGGAGAGGCAAAACCTCTCCCGGTCGCACATCTTCGGAAGCGGGGGCCGTTCTACAGGCCCTTTTCCTGCATCAGGCAGATCAGATCGCAGACACGGTTGGAATAGCCCCACTCATTGTCGTACCAGGCCACGGCCTTGATCAGGTAGCCTTCCTGCACGGTGGTGTAGGGCGCTTCCACGATGCTGGAAGCCGGATTGCCCTTGAAGTCCATGGAAACAAGGGCCTTGTCGTTGTATTCCAGAATACCCTTCAAATACGTGTCGCTGGCTTCCTTCAGTTTCGCAAGCACGGTTTCGGTATCCGTGTGCTTTTCCAGAATGCCGCTGAAGTCTACCACGGAAACCGTGGGGGTCGGCACGCGCAGCGAATAGCCGCTGAACTTGCCCTGAAGCTCGGGAATGACCTTGGCCACGGCCTGCGCGGCGCCGGTGGAGGTCGGAATGATGTTGCAGGCGGCGGCGCGGGCACGACGCGGGTCCTTGTGGGCCATGTCGAGAATGCGCTGGTCGTTGGTGTAGGAATGGATGGTCACCATATTGCCGATCTTGATGCCGAACTCCCTTTGCAGCACCAGCGCCATGGGCGCAAGGCAGTTGGTGGTGCAGGAGGCGTTGGACACGATATGGTGCTTTGCCGGATCATACTTGTCATGGTTGACGCCCATGACGATGGTGATGTCCTCTTCCTTGGCGGGCGCCGTGATGATGACCTTCTTCGCGCCGTTGTCGCGGTGGATGGCCGCCTGCGACGCCTTGCGGAAAATGCCGGTGCTTTCCACCACCACGTCGACGCCGTAATCGCCCCAGCGCAGGTTGCCGGGATCGCGTTCGGCAAAGCAATGGATTTTCCAGTCGCCGACGCTCGCCTCCTGACCGTCCACCACGGCGTCGAGCCAGGCCCGCCCGTAAACGGAATCGTATTCCAGCAGATGGAAATTGGTTTCCGCATCAAAAAGATCGTTGATGGCGACCACTTCCACACGATCCTTGTACCGCTGATGCAGCGCGCGGAAGACCTGACGGCCGATACGGCCGAAGCCATTGATGCCTACACGAACCTTAGTCATTGTTTCCTCCAGAAACGGCAAACAGCCGAACACATGCGATGATGACTCGCGGGGCCGCTCCGGGGCGTCCCGCGCGGGGAGCCCCTCGCACACGCGCCTCCGGAACAGTTTCAGTCTGAAACACAACGCATTTCAAACTGAAATCGCCCTAATCTTCGTAAACGGAATAGGCGTGTTTCGCCATCAGTTCGTAATTGTTGCGCAGCGCATCATGCAGCCGGGCGTTTTCAATGGACATGGCCGACAGCGCGGCGACGGCCTGCATGAAGGTTTCCTCGTCGGGCGTGAAATCCCGTTCCTCGGAAGAATAGACGCGGATCAGGCCGATGGTCTTGCCGTTGACCAGCAGGGGGGCGGACAGCACGGAAACCAGCCCTTCCGCCTTGGCGGATTCGGGATACTGGAAGCGGCCGTCGCTGGTGGCGTCTTTCAGGTGAATGATCTTGCCGCCGAGCACTTCCCCGTCAAGACCGCTGCGCCCCACTTCCACGGGGCCCTTGCGCATGTAGGTGTCGGAAAGACCATAGGCCGCCGTGGGCAGAAGGAAATGCCCCGTTCCGTCCAGCAGACGAATGGTGCAGGCCTTGCACGACATGGCCTTGGCGGCATGTTCGGTAATCTGCTGCAAGACGGCCGAAGGTTCCAGACTGGAATTGACGGCCAGAGCCACGTCACGCAATGCGGCGAAATAATTCTGAGCCATAAAAACCTCCTGGGCATGACGCCCGTTAGAGCATTTTTAGTTTGAACGCTTCGCGTTTCAAACCATACGGCCTGTCGTTTCGCGGAAAAAACGCGGTTTTTCCGCTCACTTTGGGCCGGGCGGCGCTGTGCCGCCGCCTCGCATTTCACCTTTTTCAAAGGTGAAACGCTCTAGGGTCCGGTATCCCGTCTCCGCCGCGGACGGCGCGCCGCCGCGACGGATTCGCGGAAAAGACCAACCGTTTTGTTATTTTTTTCACAACAAGAACATAACGTCAAGAGCCGGCCTGCCCCGGCAATGCCGTCCGGGCGCGCGGACCTCCCGCAACGCCGGAAAACCGCCTTTTGCCGTTGCAACGGCATGGCGCGGAAAGCGACGCCGGAGCGTTTTATCTTTAGAGCAATTTCAGTTTGAAATGCAACGCGGTTCAAACCGGCAATGCTCTAGAGTATTTTTAGTTTGAAACGCTGTGCGTTTCAAACCATACGGCCTGTCGTTTCGCGGA
>CAJMRA010000006.1 GCA_905215675.1 uncultured bacterium
AGCGTTTTGCCTTTGAAAAAGGAAAAACGCGAGGCGGCGGCACAGCGCCGCCCGGTCAAAAGTGAGCGGAAGAACCACGTTTTTCCGCAAAAGGACAGGCCGTATGGTTTGAAACGCACGGCGTTTCAAGCTGAAAGTGTTCTAAATGCTGAACAGACCCGCCTCATCACGAATGATTCCGGCCGCGATCATGCGGCTGTCGCGGGCGTAGGTGCCGTTTGCAATTTCCGCCCGCAGTTGTTCCACCTTTTCCGCGCGTACATCGGGGGCTTCCTGCGCGGCCTTGCGCGCCACGTTCAGAAGCTGCCCGTCCTGCGATACCTGCACGGTGTCGCCCTGCGCGGATGCCGCGGCGCCGGTTGCGCGACCGCGGCGCGGCGTTGTTTCACTGGTTGTTCCGGCAACATTGCCGCCATACGCGTCCATGGCGTTTGTGAGTTGCTGTATATCCATAATTCCCCTCCGGCTGCCGACATGAACCCTTTATCTCGATCCCAGGGGCGGCGGCTTGTCCAGCATACTTTGATGTACCAGCTGGCGCGTAATGCGCCAGAGAGCAAATCGCGTCTGCTTTTGTGCGTCCTCGGACAAAGGCTGCGAGCCTTGCGGGCCGCGACCCACAAAACGCAGTTGCTCGCCGGGCGGGTAGGTGAAGAGGAGCTCCTGCCCCACGCTCTTTCCCAGTTCCCGGCGAATTTCCTCCACCATCGGATTATCGCTGCCCGTGTAAATCAGGCTTTCATACAATTCGCGCGCGACTTTTTCCACATACGCGCGCCGCTTGATTTCCGGATCGGGGTCATGCGGCGGCTCGCCCTCGGCGAGCCTCATTTTCACCCGTAGCCGGGCCAGTCTCCGGGCGGAGAGCAGTTGCTGCTCATAGCCGCGAAGCATGGACCGCAGTTGCGGATTCATGGTTTCTTCCATGTCGTTATCCCCGTCTTACTCAGAATTTTCGGCAAAGACTCGCAAAACTTTAGAGGAGGCGGGCGATTATCCGTAGAAAGATTGCGCCGCTGCCGCCGCGGCGTCCGCATCGGGAAGAGGAAGCGAGCGGGGGGAAGAGCCTCCCTTTTTGCCGCAGGCCGTGCCCGTTGCGACGCAAAGGGGGGCTTCCCCCCGAAAAACATGATGGGGTTCTTTTAGAGCAATTTCAGTTTGAAACGCACTAAACGCAAAATGCCCTACCCTCGGGCGGGCCAGCGGCGGGAGGCCTGCACAAGCGCGTCCTTGCGCACCAGCAGGGCGGCGCAGTCCGGCAGGCTGTCGGCCAGCGCAAAGGCGTCGCGGGGCGTCATGACGGAAAGGGCCGTGGCCAGCGCGTCGGCCGTGGCGGCGTCGCGCGCGAGGACGCTCATGCTCCCGAGGGCGGGGCTGTCTCCGGTGTCCGGGCGCAGCAGGTGATGCCGTTTCCCGGCGGCGTCATAGCGGGCTTCGTAGCCGCCGGAGGTGGCCAGCGCCGCGTCGCGCAGCTCAAGAACGCGCGGGAATCTGCCGCGACCGGCGGGGTCTTCGATGGCGACGCGCCAGGCTTCTCCCGGGGCGCGTTCGCCCCGCGCCAGCATGTCGCCGCCCGCATTGATGAGAAAATGACGACAGCCCGAGGCCGTCAGCACCGCGCCCAGCGCGTCCACGACGGCGCCCTTGGCAATGCCGTCCAGCGTGACGCCCATGCCGCTGCGGGACAGGCGCACGGCGTGCCCGTCAAGACGGATGCCGTCGGGATCGACCAGCGCCAGCGCTTCGCGCACGTCCGCCGCGGCGACCTCGGCGCGCCGGGTCCGGGCCTGTTCCAGCAGGCGCACCAGCGGCAGCACCGTGGGATTGAAGGCGTCGGCGCTCCAGGAGCCTATGACGCGGGAGCGTTGCAGAACGGCAAGCAGTTCCGGCGGCACGTCGCGCAGCGCGCCCTGCGCGTTGAGGACGGACAGGGGCGACGACGTGTCGAAGCGACTGAAAATGCCTTCCAGACGGCGGCATTCGGCAAAGGCCGCCGCCGCGGCTTCCTGCGCCTGCGCCTGTCCGCAACGGGCAAGGGAAATGGTGACGCTGGTTCCCATATGGAACCCCGTACGGACGTAGGGGGCGGCGTCGGATGCGGGCGCGAACGCGCGGGCGAAACCGGGGACAAGCAGCATGCCGCCCGTCAGCAGCAGACCGCGCAATGCCTGACGGCGGGAAAGGGCAACGTGGGCGGTGTTTTTCATACGGGCTCCTTGTCGGAATGGCGGGCGTTTGAATCGACCCTGTGCTGAAATGTCCCAGGGCCTGTTGACACTCATTCTTTTTGATTGAGAGCAATTTTCAAAGGTGAAACGCTCTAGGCCGCGGGCGGCGTTGCCGGAGCGGCGGCTCCCGCCGTACGGACGGCGGCGGAAATGCCGTTTACCGGCCGGAGAATGTGGCGCGGGCAGGCGGCGATGCAGGCCTGACCGCACTCGTCCCCGTAGGACAGGCAGAGACGCTGATCCACCGCGATGCGGTTATCCTTCATGGAAAGGGCCTTTGCGGGGCATGTCCTGACGCACTTGCCGCAGGCGATGCAGCCCACGTCGCACACGTCGCTGACGGCCCGCAGCTTGTCGTGGGAATTGCAGAAGACCGCGACGCGCGCGCGTTTGGGCACCAGTTCCAGCACGCCGCGCGGGCAGGCTCCGGTGCATGCGCCGCAACCGGTGCACAGGTTGGCATTGACGCGCACGACGCCGTCTTCGATGCGCATGGCTCCGAAGGGGCAGACCTGCACGCAGTCGCCGAAACCGAGGCAGGAATACTTGCAGGTATCCACGCCGCCGCGCAGCATGGCGGCCGCCGCGCACGAGGGCATGCCCTCGTACTGGTAGCGCAGCGCCACGTTGCCGGCATTCTTGTCACAGCGCCGCAGCGAGCGCAGGGGGTCGGCTTCGGCCACGGCCTTGCCGGTCAGTTCGCCGACGGCAATGCGGACTTCCGCGCCGCCCGCACAGCAGCGGTTGGCGGGAATGGCGGGATCGTTGACCACGGCCGTGGCGTAACCTTCGCATCCGGCAAAGCCGCAGCCGCCGCAGTTGGCCCCGGGCAGAACCTCAAGGACGGCCTGCACGCGCGGGTCCTCCTCCACATGAAAAACGCGGGAAGCCACGGCCAGCAGGACGGCGGCCACAAGACCGAGGGCGAAGAGGGTAATGATGGAAGCGCTTACCATAATCTCTCCTCCCTTGTCAGTTGGCCATGCCCTTGAAGCCCATGAACGCCAGCGACATCAGGCCGGCCATGATCAGCGCAATGGGCGTGCCCGCCATGGCCTTGGGCAGACGACAGGTATCCAGCCGTTCGCGGATGCCGGACATGAGCAGCAGGGCCAGCGTAAAGCCCATGCTCGAGGCCAGACCGTAGAGAACGGACGTAAGCAGGTCGTATTCCTCCCGCTGTACCAGAATGGCCACGCCCATGACGGCGCAGTTGGTCGTGATGAGCGGCAGGAAGATACCGAGCGCCGCATACAGGGGCGGCAGCATTTTTTTGAGAAACATTTCCACAAACTGCACCAGCGCGGCGATGACCACGATGAAGACGATGGTTTGCAGATAGCCCAGACCCAGCGGATCGAGCACGCACTTCTGCATCAGCCAGGTGAAGAAGGTGGAGACGACGATGACGAAAATGACCGCGCTGCCCATGCCGAGGGCCACGCCGCGTTCCTTGGAGCAGCCCAGATAGGGACAGTTGCCCAGATATTGCGCCAGTACGATGTTGTTGACAAAGACGGCGGCTATGAAAAGCTGAAATATTTCCATACGGCCTCCCTACTGTCCCTGTGCATTGCCCGCGCCGCAGGCGGCGCAGCCGCCGCAGCCGCCGCAACCCTGCTGCCGTGCCATGGCTTCGGCCTGTTCGCCCTTGCGGCGCGCCTGTCGGAAGTTGAGCATGTTCATGCCCGCAAGGATGAGCCCCAGACAGATGAAGGCCCCCGGAGCCTGCACCATGATGCGCAGGGGTTCGTAGCTTTCCGGCATGACGGGCATGCCGAACCACGTTCCGTTGCCCAGAATTTCGCGGATGGAGCCGAGGAAGGTCAGGGACATGGTGAATCCGAGCCCCATGCCGAGCCCGTCGGCCACGGAGGCCGCCACGCCGTTCTTGGCGGCGAAGGCTTCCGCGCGGCCGAGGATGATGCAGTTCACCACGATGAGCGGCACGAAAATGCCGAGACGCTCATAGAGGGGATAGGCGTAGGCCTGCATGAGCAGTTCCACGGCGACCACCAGCGAGGCCGCAATGACGATGAAGCAGGCGATGCGGACCTTGGCCGGAATGATGTTGCGCACCATGGAGATAATCATGTTGGACAGCACCAGCACGAAGATGACCGCCGCGCCCATGCCGAGGCCGTTGCTGGCCGAACTGGTGACGGCCAGCGTGGGGCACAGGCCCAGCACCAGCCGGAAGGGAGGTAGTTCCTTCCAGAGACCCTTGGCGAATTCCTTCAATACGCTCATGCCGACCTCCTTACTTGGCCCACGCGGCGAGGATGTCCTTCTTCAGACGGGCATAGACGGCGGCGGCGTTGTTGACCGCGCCCACGGCCCCGGCGGAAGAGATGGTGGCCCCGGAGACGCCGTCGATGACGCCGCCGCCGGAGGAGAGCTGCACCGGCGTCTTCTGGCCGGAGAACTGTCCGGTAAAGGCCGGTTCGGCAATGCGCATGCCGAGACCGGGCGTTTCCTTGAGCGTGGTGGCGCCGATGCCCGCCAGGGTATCGTCCGCCACATTGAAGCCCACCATGATGTTGACGTCGCCGCCGTACCCCTTGGAACTGTGCTCCAGGGCCACGCCCACGAGCGCGCCGCCCGAACGCACGGGGAACACCATGAAGGCGCGGCCGTCCGCTTCAAAGCGCTTGCGCTCGCCGATGGGATCGTTTTCGGCATGGGGGAAGACGCGCTTGATGGCCGGTCCCTGCACATTGGCGAGCACCTGCTCCTCGATGCGGGGGGCGGTGATCATTTTCAGATAGGAAAGCGCGAAGCCGGAAAGGCCGCACAGCACCGACAACACGACAATCATGCGAAGCATGTCGCGCATGGCTATCGACCTCCAAAGGGCTTGGGGCGCAGCAGATCAAGCTGCGGCGCCAGCAGGTTGGCCAGCAGGATGGCAAAGGGCGTGCCGTCGGCATAGACGCCGTACTTGCGAATCAGCATGACGAGCGCGCCGCCGACAAGACCGTAAAGGAACATGGGCAACGGACGGCTCGGCGCGTTGGCCGGGTCCGTAATCAGGAAAAAGCCGCCCAGCAGGACCGAACCCGTCGCCAGATGGAAGAAGGGCGAGGCGTTGGCCGCCGGGTCCGCCAGCGCAAAGGCCGTGGCCAGTCCGGCCACGCCGAGGAAGAAGCCCAGGGCGATGTGCCAGCGCACGAAGCCGCGCGCCGCAAGGACGCTGCCGCCCAGCAGGAGCGCGCCCGCCTGACCGGCGCCGAGGCCGTCAATCTGCCGCCCGAGCAGCAGATCCGTAAAGGGAATCTCTTCCGCCGCGGCCGCGCCGAAATACTTGAGACGCAGCAGCGGATCGACAAAGTCCGTGTCAAGCTGCATGGCATTGGCGTCCATAAGCAGGGGGAAGGACACGAACAGGACGGCCCAGCCCACCAGCGAGGTGTTGACCGGGTTGGCCCCCAGTCCGCCGAAGGCCATCTTGCCGAGACAGATGGAGGCGACGGCCCCCAGGCAGACCAGCCACCAGGGCGCGGCGGCGGGCAGCATGAAGGCCAGCAGCAGGCCGGACACGGCGGCGGTGCCGTCGTCCACGGAAATTTCGCGTCCCATGGCTTTCTGGCACAGGGCTTCCACGGCCACGCAGGCGGCCACGCACAGGGCCATGACGCGCAGGGCGGGCAGGCCCCAGTTCCAGAGGGCGCAGAGTACGGCGGGCGCGAGCGCGGCCGCCATCCACAGGCTTTGACGCTGAACCGTGCGCCCGCAGTGCCAGTAGGGAGGGGCGCTCATGGCCAGCAGAACGGCGTTGCGGGCATCAGGCATGGTTGTCCTCCTTGGAAACGGGCTCGTTGCCGGGGGCGCCGACGGGTTCCAGCGGCGTAAGTTTCTGGAGATCCGCCTCGGCCAGCTTGTGCTTGGCCAGTCGGATATATTGCAGGACGGGGCGGCGGGCGATGCAGACATAGCCGCACAGGCCGCATTCCAGACAGGCCTGGACGTGCGCCTTGCGCGCCCGTTCGTGCAGGGCGAATTCCGCGTAACGACTCAACAGGTTCGGCGAAAGGTGCGCCGGGCAGATGAGAACGCAGGCCCCGCAGTTGATGCAGGGCGCGTGCCCCTGCATGGGCGGCACGGTCCCGGCCTCGACCACAAAGACCCCCATGGAACCGCGCGTGACGCTGCGGGAGAGCTTGTCGAGGCTTTCGCCGCGCAGCGGGCCGCCGCGCACGAGGGCGTCGCCCTCCCGCAGCTCGATGCCCGCGAAGTCCAGCAGTTCGCCCACCATGCAGCCGTCCTTGACGATATAGTTGCCGGAGTGGCGCAGGCTGCCGACGGTGAGGACGGTCTCCACCAGCGGCAGGCCGGTTTCCGCCACCCGGCCCAGACTCCAGAGATTGTGCAGGCCCACGATACCCACGCCGTCGGGACGTTCCTTGCCGGTCACGGCCTTGACGACCAGTTCGTTGACGCTGGCCGGATACTGCGAAGGCACGGCGGCGATTTCCAGATCGTGGAATTGCAGGCGCATTTCCTTGGGAACGGCAAGCACGATCCTGCGCGCGGGCGACAGCTGCCGCAGCAGGGCCAGACCCGCCGAAAGGGTGCTCCTGTGCGTCATCAGCATGGGCTCGGCCCAGGTGATGCCGGGATCGGGATTCAGGCCGTTGATGATCAGGGTTTCGCACTCCTGCCCCAGCGATCTGGTATTGAGTCCCAGTTCCTTGAGCAGGTGCGCAAGCCGCTTGCGTCCTTCCGCGCCCGCGCCGCAGTCGCGGGCCAGCTCCATGACGTCCGCCTTGCGGACTTCGGCGGCCAGCGCCCGCAGCTCCTCGTCCGGCTCCACGGCTTCCAGGAACAGGCTGCGCTCGTTGACGTCGCTCACCACGCCGAATATGGGCGAATACAAATCGCCCTTGAGCGGCGAAGGGTGTGTTCCCAGCTTCATGAAGGGATGGACGCGCGCCTTTTTCTTGATGCCCTCGCTCAGGACCATGTTTTCGCGGTTAAGGCGAACCTGCCGCGGCTCCGGGCCCATGCTGAAGCGTTGCGTCACGCCGTACAGCAGGTGAAAGCGAGGGTCGGTCAACATGGTGAAAAGTTCTTTCATGCCTGCCTCACTTGGTATGACATTGCCCGCACTGCGTCTTTTCAAACGGCCCCTTGCCGACCTTGCGGTGGCAGGTCATGCACTGGCCGTGGAAAGCGTCCATGCGTCCGGGAATCAGCTTTTGCGCATTCTTGCCGTGACAGACGGCGCAGTCGGTATACAGCGGGTCGAGACGGACCTGTCCCTTTTCGGGCAGGCGATCCCGGACCTTGATCAGCGTGTGGCAGGATTCGCAGCCCCGGGCCCCGGCCGTGAACATGTCCTCATGACAGGTCCGGCACTTCTGGTGCACGGCGTCGGCCAGCGCGGGCGGCACGCCCTCTTCCCGCGCCTGTCTGCCGGGAGCCTTGCCGCGCTCGTGGCAGTCGGCGCAGTTCTGCGGCGTGGGCTCGACGGATTCGTCATGATGGCAGTCCGTACAGGCCAGGCCGAATTCTTTCACATGCCGCTTGTGTCCCCACTTCTTCGGAGCCAGTTCCCTGTGATGACAGGTGGCGCAGGAGGCATTGTCGTTGAAGGCGGCGATGTGATTCTTCTTGAAATTTTCATCAAAGGTCGCGCCGTGACAGGCCGTGCAGGAAACGGGCTTGTCGCGCGGGACGGGGCTTTCATGGTGGCAGACGGCGCAGTTGCGTTCCTGTCCCGCCGGGACGGCGACGGCGTCGATATGCCGCGTATGCTCAAAAACCACCGTGCCCCCGGCGTTGTCGTAAAGAATGCGGCGAGGCACGTCGTCGCGCGATGCGGGAATGACGTACAGTCCCGCGCCGACGATGCCCAGTGCAAGGGCGATGATGGTCATGGGTAGAAGGCGTTTTTGCATGGGCCACCTCGCTGTGCTGCGGTTGGGGCGGCCCGGTCGCGGGCCGCCCGGAAGAAATGATCGATGAAGCTATACGGTGAAACGCGGGTCCTTCTGCGCCTCTTCGCGAACCAGCCGGAAAAGGAAGGGACTCAGCAGCAGAATTCCCATGAGGTTGGGGAAGGCCATGAGCGCGTTGCCGATGTCCGAGGCCAGCCACACGATTTCCAGCGACAGCAGGGCGCCGAGGCAGAAGACCAGCACATAGACGATGCGGAACGGCAGCTGGGCGCGGTCGCCGAAAAGATAGATGGCGCAGCGCTCCCCGTAGACGCACCAGCCCAGCGCCGTGGTGAAGGCGAACAGGGCAAGACAGATGGTCACGCCGATGCGGCCGATGCCGGGCAGGGCCCGTTCATAGGCCGAGGCCGTCATGATGCCGCCCTGAACGCCGGAGCACCATTCGCCCGTGACCAGAATGGCGAAACCGGTCATGGAGCAGATGATCAGGGTGGTGATGAACACGTCCAGCATGCCGATGCTGGCCTGCGTCAGCGGGCTGTGCGCCGTGGAGGCCGCATGCGCCATGGGCGCGGTGCCGAGACCGGCCTCGTTGGAAAAGACGCCGCGGGCCATGCCCTGGCGGATGGCCATCATGACGGTCGCTCCGGCAAAGCCGCCTCCGGCGGCCGCGGGCGTGAAGGCGTCGCTGATGATCATCCAGAGGACCTTGGGAATTTCGGAGATGTGCGAGCCGATGACCAGCAGGGACAGCACGCAGTACAGGCAGGCCATGAAGGGAACGAGCTTGCCCGCCACGGCCCCCACGCGCGACACGCCGCCGATGATGACCGTACCGGCCAGCACCAGCAGGGCCAGGGCCGTCACCCACACGGGAATGCCGAACGTCTTGTCGAGATTGGCGCTGATGGCGTTGGCCTGCACCATGGCTCCGGTACCCATGCAGGCGACCATGCAGAAAATGCAGAAGAGCGCGCCCATCCAGGCCCAGCGGCGGCCGAGCCCGTTCTTGATGAAGTACATGGCGCCGCCCACCCAGTTCCCGGCGGGCGTCTTTTCGCGGAACTGCACGGAAAGCATGACTTCCGCGAACTTCGTCACCATGCCGACGACGGCGGTCACCCACATCCAGAACAGGGCGCCGGGGCCGCCGACGGAAATGGCCGTCGCCACCCCCACGATGCTGCCCGTGCCGATGGTTCCGGCCAGCGCCGTCATCAGGGCGTTCCAGGGCGAAATTTCACCGTCCGCCGACTGATGCGACCGGCCCTGCCACAGGCAGGCATAGGAACGCATCCAGTTGCGGAACGGGAAAAAGCGCAGCCCGATGGTCAGGTACAAGCCCGTACCCACCAGAAGCACCAGCATAATGGGCCCCCATACCACGTCGGAAATGGCTTTAAGGGCGCTGATCACGACCTCCACGATATACCCCCATAGCGGCGTCTTGCGCGCCGCAGGCAATAGCATTTACCCGTCGCGCTTCGGCAGTGCGTCCGAAGACGTTTCGAGCATACTCCACAGTATAGGACAAACGCGGGGCTTTGGTAAAGAAAAAAATTGCTTTGCCGGAAACTTGAACTGTATTTGCCCGCGTTACGGAAAAAATCGGATATTTTTTTGTGTTTGTTCAATCAAACAATATCATTTTTGAAAACAGAAAAAATGAAAAATGGCACATGCTGCATTTTTACATCATCATAGCACTATTTTTACAATAAGAAAAAAGTATTTCATAGAATTGTAAATGAAATATAAACAGCTGTTGCAGTCATATGGATAAACGGGAAAATCCGCAAAAGTTTTATTGCGGCGCGCCCGTCGGCGCTTTGCGATGCCGGAAGCGGCGGCGCGCCCGTCGGCGACGCCTCTTGCGCATCCGGGCGATTGCGGCGATACTTGCGGCTTCTTGCGCCGTGAGGCGTCGAAACTCTGTCTTTGCAAGGGATGGTCGCATGCTGGCGATTCTGGATTATGGGGCGGGCAATCAGACGAGCGTCCGCCGGGCATTGGAGCATTTGGGGGTGCCGTGCGTGGTCACGTCGGATCCGGCGACGGCCGAAGCGGCGCAGGGAATCATTTTTCCCGGCGTGGGCGCGGCCGGGCAGGCCATGCAGGCCCTGCACGCAAGCGGTCTGGAAGGCGTGCTGCGGCGGGTGATCATCCGCCGGGAGCCCCTGCTGGGCATCTGTCTCGGCTGTCAGATTCTGCTGGAATACAGCGAGGAAAACGACGCCATGACGCTGGGTATCATGCCCGGGCGCAGCGTCCGCTTTCCCGACGGGATGACGCAGGAGGACGGCTCCCCCGCGCCGGTGCCGCACATGGGGTGGAACAGTCTCCGCATGGTCAGGCCCAGCCGCCTGCTGGAGGGCGTGGCCCCCGATGCGGAATTCTATTTCGTGCACAGCTATTTTGTGGAACCCGCGCCCGAACTGGTCATCGCCACGACGACCTACGGGCGGGAATTCTGTTCCATCTACGGCCGCGACGGCCTCTGGGCCGTGCAGTGCCATCTGGAAAAGAGCGGGCGTCCCGGCCTGCGGGTCCTGCGTAATTTCTATGACTATTGCCGCAGCGCGCGGCCGGAGGACGTCACATGCTGAGCAAGCGCGTCATTCCCTGTCTGGACGTCCGGGCGGGACGCCTGACCAAGGGCGTCAAGTTTGAAGGCAACGTGGATATCGGCGATCCCGTGGACAGCGCCCGCCGTTATTACGAGGCGGGCGCGGACGAGATTGTCTTTTATGACATTACGGCGTCCGCCGAGCAGCGCGGCATTTTTCTGGATGTCGTGGAAAAGGTCGCGTCGGCCATCTTCATTCCCTTCAGCGTGGGCGGCGGCATTTCCTCCGTGGCGGATATGCGGGCCGTGCTGCTGGCCGGAGCGGAAAAGGTGTCCATCAATTCGGCGGCGGTCAAACGTCCCGAACTGATCAGCGAAGGCGCGGACGCCTTCGGTTCGCAGGCCGTCGTGGTCGGCATGGACGTGCTGCGGGTTCCCGCCTGTCCGGCGACGCCCTCCGGTTACGAGATCGTCATTCACGGCGGCCGCACGCGGACCGGGCTGGACGCCGTGGAATGGGCCCGCCGCTGCCAGACTCTGGGCGCGGGCGAACTGTGCGTCAATTCCATCGACGCCGACGGTACCTGCGACGGCTACGAGCTGGTGCTGACCCGGATGATTGCCGAGGCCGTGACGCTGCCGGTCATTGCTTCCGGCGGCGCGGGCAAGCCCGAACACTGTCACGAGGCCGTGAGCATCGGCGGGGCGTCGGCGGCGCTGGTGGCCAGCATCGTGCATTACGGTCGCTACACCATCCGTCAGTGCAAGGAGGAAATGGCCCGCCGCGGCGCCAAGGTCCGCCTCACATGGTAGACGAGGCGGCCCTGATTGACGTCGTGCGCCGCCGTCTGCGGGAAAGCGGGCGCACGGCCGTGGCCGTGGCCTATTCCGGGGGCGTGGACAGCCGCTTTCTTTGTCATGCGCTGCTGCGCGCCGGGCTGGACGTGCTGGCCCTGCACGCGCGGGGCGCGCATGTGCCCGAAGCCGAAAGCCGTCTGGCGCGACGCCGGGCGGAAGAGGCGGGGCTGGCGCTGGAGGAGGTGACGTTCCGCCCGCTGGCCGAGCCGGGCGTGCGCGAGAACGGCCCGCGACGCTGCTATTTCTGCAAGGCGGCCCTCATGCGCCGCCTCCGGGAGGCGCTCGCACGCCGCGAGGCCGACGGCGACGCGGCGCGCCTGCTCTGCGACGGCAGCAATGCCGACGACCGGAAGGCGTGGCGGCCCGGTTTGCAGGCTCTGAAGGAGGCGGGCGTTGTTTCCCCGCTGGCGGAAGCGGGCTTTTGCAAGGCGGACGTGCGCGCCGCGGGCGCGGCCTCGGGCATGGTCGATCCGCTCCAGCTCGCCCGGCCCTGCCTCCTGACGCGCTTTGCCTACGGCGTGACGCCGACGGAAGACGCCCTGCGCCGACTGGCCGACGCCGAGGAAGCGCTCGCGCTGCTGACGGACGGGAACGGGCAGCCCCTGCTGGGGGATTTCCGGGTGCGTCTCACGCCCGCGCCGCTCATTCAGGCGCAGCATCTGCCCGCGGCGTGCCTGCCGCATCTGGACGCCGTCATGCGCCGTTGCGGTCTTGCGCCCTGGGAATTCCGGGAAGAGGCAACAATCAGCGGGCTTTATGACAGAAAAAATGTCCGCTGAGGCGTCTTTTCCGCAAGCGTCGGGTGCGGAAAGGCTGGACTTTTGACGAGATCACGGCTATCAAAGCCCGATCCATCAGGAAATTCTTTTCCATGAACGACCGAACGACGGCCCGACGTCGCATCGGACGACCGCGTTTGCGGCATGGAGAGTTTTGCAAAACGGAAAATCACGTCAAGGGGCTTCGCCCCGTGGAGGACAGTATGGCTCACAAGAAAGTGGAACGCAAAAAGGAATTGGATCGCCGTCGTCATCGCCGCGAGCAGCGCCTGAAGCAGCGCGTGCGCGAAGCGAAGGCCGCCAAGGCGTAACCGGTTGCGCCGGCCGCGCAAGGCGGTCGGCGCAACGTTTTTTTCGGGCGCCGGTTTCGGCGCGTTTCCTGTCTCCCGGCGATGGCGTCGCCCTGCGCGGCGGTATCAGAATTTGCAACGGCGAGCGGTCATGCCGCTTGGCCGTTCTCGGCGTTAGTTATGCCTATTTACGAATATCTGTGTCCTGCGTGTCAGAAGGTTTTCGAGGAATGGACGACCGTATCCGAGGCGCATGCGGACAAGCCCTGTCCCGTATGCGGCGCCGCATCGTCGCGCGTTCTTTCCAATACGTCGTTCGTGCTCAAGGGCGCGGGCTGGTATGTGAGCGATTACGGCTACCGCAAGGGCGTCAAGGATGAGGATTCCTCCACGGCCTACGGTTCATCCGGCGCCATGACGCCGCCGGCCGACGCGGCGCCCGCCGCTTCGGCGGGGTCGACGGCCGCATCCGCTCCCGCCCCCGCCCCCGCTCCGTCCGGCAACGCCGCCGCGGGGTCTTCCGGCGCGGCCGCAACATCCAGCGCGGCGTCCACCGCCGCCAAAGCGTGAGGCTCCCATCATGATTGACCGTTATACCCGCCCGGAAATGGGCCGCATCTGGACGTTGGAAAACCGTTACCGCGCATGGCTGGACGTGGAAGTGGCCGTTTGCCGGGCGTGGAGCGAAATGGGGCGCATCCCGGCGGAAGCCGTCGACGTCATCTGCAAGAAGGCCGATATCGACGTGGATCGCATTCTGGCCATCGAGGAAGTGACGCGCCATGACGTCATCGCCTTTCTGACGTCGCTGGAAGAGAAGATCGGCCCCGAGGCCCGCTACATCCATCTCGGCTGCACGTCGTCCGACATCGTGGATACGGCCAACGGTCTTCTTTTCAAGCAGGCGGGCGCGCTGCTGCTGGACGATGTGCGCGCCCTGCTGGAAAGCCTGAAAAAACTGGCCTATGAGCACAAGGGCGTCCTGTGCATGGGACGCACGCACGGCATCCATGCCGAGCCTACGAGCTTCGGGCTCAAGATCGCCGGTTTCTATGCCGAATTCCGCCGTCATCTGAAGCGGCTGGAAAACGCCCTGGAAAATATCCGCGTGGGCAAGATTTCCGGCGCCGTGGGCACCTATGCGTTCCTGTCGCCGGAGCTGGAATCCCGCGCGCTGGGCCATCTTGGTCTGCGCCCCGACGAGCATTCCACCCAGATTGTGCAGCGCGATCGCTATGCCGAATTCTTCACCACCCTTGCCATCCTCGGCGGCGGCGTGGAACGCCTCTGCGTGGAGCTGCGTCACCTGCAGCGGACCGAAGTGCTCGAAGTGGAGGAAGGCTTTGCCAAGGGGCAGAAGGGTTCGTCGGCCATGCCGCACAAGAAGAATCCCATCTCCGCCGAAAATATGGCCGGTCTGGCCCGGCTGCTGCGGGGCAACGCCGTGGCGTCCATGGAAAATCAGGCCCTGTGGCATGAGCGGGACATCAGTCATTCTTCCGTGGAGCGGGTCATCATGCCCGATTCCACGATCATTGCCGATTACGTGCTGAACCGCCTGCGTCGCGTGCTGGACGGTCTGGTCGTCAAGCGCGACCGCATGCGGGAAAACATGGATCGGTCCTACGGCCTGTATTTTTCGCAGCGCGTGCTGACCAATCTCATTTCCACCGGCATGCCGCGCCAGAAAGCCTATGAGGCCGTGCAGCGCCTGGCCATGCAGAGCTGGAACGAGCGCCGCCCGTTCCCCGATCTGGTCAGGGCCGATCCCGATATGCGCGCCGCGCTGGGCGACAAGCTCGACAGTCTCTTTGATCCTTCTTTCTATCTCGAACACGAAGACGAGATTTTCGCGCGGATCTTCGGCGAACAGAAGTAGCGCGTACTGACGGCGGGCGTCGCGGCATCCGGGAAAGGCGGCCGCGACGCCCGCGACGCCGTTTCCGGGCCGTCGGCCGTTCCGTTGTTTCCCGGGGGGCGGCGGCATCGTAAAAAGTATAGAAATTTTCAAGAAAAAACGGGGGAGATGACTCTATGAGCGAGATGCTGGAACTGAAGCGTCGGCTGGCGCGCCTGCTGGTGGAAAAGTCCTATCGGGAAGGCGATTTCGTCCTGGCGTCGGGGAGACGCAGCGACTATTACTTCGATTGCCGCGTCACGGCCCTGCATGCCGAAGGCTCCTGGCTCATCGGCCGTCTGTTCAATGATCTGCTGAAGGATATGGACATCCGGGGCGTCGGCGGCATGACCATGGGCGCCGATCCGCTGGTTTCCTCCACGACGGTTCTTTCCCACGAGCTGGGCCGTCCGCTCAACGGCCTGCTGGTGCGCAAGGAATCCAAGGGGCACGGCACAAACCAGTTCGTGGAGGGCCTCGGCAATTTCCAGTCCGGCGATCCCGTGGCCATGCTTGAAGACGTGGTGACGACGGGCGGCTCCCTGCTCAAGGCGTGCGATCGGGTGCGTGACGCCGGTCTGAAGATTGTGGCCGTCTGCGCCATTCTCGATCGTGAGGAAGGCGGTCGCGAAAAATTGAAGGAAGCGGGCTACGAATTGCGCGCGCTCTTCACCCGCAAGGAACTTGTGGAGCTGGCCCGGCAGTAGGCCGCGTCATCTCCGTCATCCGGCGGGGCGCGCGTCGCGCCCCGCCGTCGCCTCAATCCTGCTCAAGTGACTGCCATGCAAGCCGCCGATTATCCTTTTTCTCGGGCCGTTGCCTCTTCTTCTGATCGTCGCCGTCCCGCGCGTGCCGCCCGGCGTCGCGCCCGCCGTTCCCGGCGCTGGAAATCTCTCGTGTGCGCGCTGGCCCTTGTCCTGTCGTCGGCATGGGAGCTGCCGCCGGATGTGCGCCTCCCCTGGGGACCGGCCCGCGCCCTGGCGGACAACTGGCAGGCGTCCATTTACGACGAGGGACTGCCCGCGCAGCTGGTGGCGGTGGACAAGCAGCGCCAGTCCTTCCTTTTTTTTGAGCACAAGAGTCCGCTCAAGCTGAAGTACGTCTTTCCCTGCACGACGGGGCAGGTCCCCGGCGACAAGCAGGTCATCAATGATCTGCGCACTCCCGAAGGCGTCTACTTTGTGGAATACAAGATCGCCGGCGGGCTGGACTTCAAGGAATACGGCGGCATTGCCTATACGCTGAACTACCCGAACCCCGTGGACAAGCTGCGCGGCAAGACCGGATACGGCATCTGGATTCACAGCAAGGGATACGGCATCTATCCCCGCGATACCAAGGGCTGCGTGGCCATCGGGCTCAAGGATATCGACACGGTCGGTCCCAGTCTGCGCCCCGGCACCGCCGTGGTTCTGGCCGAGCATGTGGACGAAAAGTCCGTGCCCAGACCGGACGACGGCACGGCGCGTCGTCTGCGCCTGCTCATGCAGGAATGGAGCAAGGCCTGGGCCGCCCGGTCTCCGAAGATGTTCGAATTCTACAATCCGGAGGCCTATACCAAGGCCATGCCGGAGAGCTTCGCAGCCTTTCGCCAGAACAAGGAACGGCTGTTCAAGATGCTCAAGTTCATCAAGATTTTCAACAAGGAAATCCATGTGCTTCAGGGACCGGGCTACTGGGTGACCTGGTCTGAACAGCTTTATACGGCGTCCAATCTTTCGACCGAGGGCGTGCGCCGTCTGTACTGGCAGCCGGATGACAAGGGATTTTTCCGCATCGTGGGCATGGAATGGACGCCGCGCGAGCTGGGCATGGAAGCGGCGTTCCGTAACGGCACGCTTGTGGCGCAGAGTTCCCTGACGCTCGCGGACAGCGAAATGCCCGTCGCGCCCCGTCTGGATATGCCGGAAAATGCCGAAAAGCTCCCGGCCGGGGGAACGCTCGTGGCCGCTGATCCGCTGATTCCGCAGCGGCGTCCGCGCCCCGCTCCGGCCGAAATCAACTGGGGCCCCATTCAGGACCCCGCGGCGCAGGAGCGGGAGGCAAAAGCGCGCGCCGAGGCGGAAGCCGCGGAACAGGCGCGCCAGGAAGCGGCGCGTCTTGCCGAACAGCAACGTCAGGAAGCCGAGGTCCGCGCCCGCGCCGAGGCGGAAGCGCGCGCCCGAGCGGAAGCCGAGGAAAAGGCGCGTCTGGAAGCGGCGCGTCTGGCCGAACAGCAGCGTCTGGAAGCCGAAGCCCGCGCCCGCGCCGAGGCGGAAGCGCGCGCCCGTGCGGAAGCCGAGGAAAAGGCGCGTCTGGAAGCGGCGCGTCTGGCCGAACAGCAGCGTCTGGAAGCCGAAGCCCGCGCCCGCGCCGAGGCGGAAGCCGCCCGCGTGCAACTCTCGCCGGAAGTGCGACAGTCCGTGACGGCGGCGGTCCGGTCCTGGGAAGACGCTCTTGCCGCGCACAATGTCCGGGAGTTGACCGCCCTGTATGATCAGCGTTCCTTCAACAAGGTTGCGGGCGTGCCCCGCGGTCTTCCCTACGGGCAGACCGTGCGGGAACTCCGGCGTCGTTACGCCGCGCCGCTGACGGTCGTCAGTCGCGCTCCCCGTCTGGCCCTGACGGGCGAAATTGTGGAAAGCCGCAGCGATCAGCTTCTCCTGAGCGGTCGGGGCATGGAGCAGGGCGAAAGGGTCCTTTACTGGCAGCGCGGCAAGGACGGTCGTTTCCGCATCGTGGCGGAGGCGTTCACGCCGGGCGACAGCGGTTTGTCCGCTCATTATCTGGAGCGGATCAGCGGCGACGTCAGCCGCATGATCGAGGCCTGGCGGGCGGCCTGGGAGCAGGGCGATCTGAACGCCTACATGCAGTTTTATACCGATGACGCCGTACAGGCGGGCCGCCGCACGGCGCGGGCCATACGTTCCCAGAAGGAACGCCTCTGGGCCCGGGTTTCCCCGACGCTGGTGCAGCTTTCCGGGCTGCGGCTGGCGCTGGACGACAAGGGCGGCCTGCGGGCCGACATGCTCCAGTCCTATGCCGACAGCGCCGGGCACAGCGACAGGGGAACAAAGACCCTGCTGCTGGCCTTTGACGGCAGGCGCTGGCAGATTGCCCGGGAAGACTGGGCCGCCGAAGCGCCCCTGCCGGATGTGTTCGATGCCGGGAGCGGGGAATGAAATACAGCGAACGCCTGAGTCTGGTCATCATTCGGGAGGACGGTCGCCGTCAGTCATGGCGGCTGCGCCGCGTATGGCTGCATACGCTGCTGGCGTCCCTGCTGCTGTTTCCCTGCCTCGTGGGCGGGCTGAGCTGGTTATGCTATGACATATGGCGCGAGAATCGCCTGCTCCATAATGAACTGCTGCGGCTGGAGAATGAAGGCGAGGCCATGGAAGGCAAGCTGGAGCGTCTGGAGCAGGTGTCCGTCCTGCTTGAGGAAAGCTCCGTGCCGGGACGGGATATCCTGACGCGGGCGCTGGCGCAGAGCGATATTGGCGACGCCGCATCCCTGCCGGCCGGGGAGGCGACGACGTCCTCCGCCGCGCCGGACAATGAAGACGCCGCCATGAAAGAGCGGATGGCCAGTGACGAAGGGCCGGGACATGCCGATTTTCCGGCCATCAAGGGCGATTACGTCGCGGTGGACAATGTGCGCGTGCGACTGGTGCATAACCGGATGCTGCGCATTGCCCTGGATCTGCGCAACACGCGGGAAGGGCGGGCCGAAGGGGAAGTCGCGGCCGTGCTGGCGACGCCGGAGGGGAAGCGTCTGCCCCTGAAGTTTTCGCCGTCCGATGTCGGCAAGTTCAGTATCTTGCGCTTCAAGCGCGCCGTCATGAGCGCGAATTTGCCCAAGGGGGCGGATAATCTGAACGGCATGCAGGTCGTGCTGGAAGTGCGCGGCGGCGCAAAGAATGCCGTTGTCTTCCGCAATATCTTTGCCGTGGAGCAGTAGAGCCTCTTAGGGCCTGTTAACACTATTTTTCTATTTATTTCAAATAAATAAAAAATGTAGAAGACACATAACCTTTGAAAAGAACTTGCCATC